>JAYTHT010000090.1:0-1813 GCA_043732365.1 Novosphingobium sp.
CCCTGTGGCGCCTGCGACAGCGCATGACCCGGTGCGCAAGGCAAGTCGCCCGCGCAATCCAGCAGCCCTAGGCCGGTGATACCGCAATGGCAAGAAATCGCCTGAAATCAGGCAGCGCGGCAGCTAAAGCGCGGCAGTTGAGCGCTTCAGGCCGCGCGTTTAAGCATGGTGGGGTCGTGCGGATCGGCGGGATCACCCGCCGTTGGGTTCAGGCGCAGCGCAAATTGCATTGGTCCGGTCGGAACGAAGCCCAATTTACTCAGTAGCCGACCACTGGAACCCTCGGCAGCAGCTTGCCTGGCCACGATCCGATTATGACCAAGCGTGCGCGCCAGCGCCAATGCGGCCTGCGCCGCCTCTGTGCCATAGCCCTGGTTGCGGCGATCGTGCGCAATCCACAGATGCAGCAAGGCGTTGCCGTCGCAATCGGCAAACCCGACTGTTCCGATGACTTGTGCGCCGCCTGATGCGCCAGCGCGATCGGGCAAAGTGATCAGGCAACGCGGATAGCGCGGCGGTTGGGGCTGGCCGATCCACGCCTGCGAAGTCAATTCGTCGCGGGTGATCTGGATCAGGTCTGCCCGGTCTTCTGCCCAGGCTGGCCGCAAGAACAGCCGTTCGCTGCGAATGAACACGTGCCTTCTCCTTCGTCCGCCCCGCCGTTCCTGGGCCATTGATTGCGCAATTGATGCGCGCATAATCGCCTGAGGTGACAAAGCTATTGCGGTCAGCAAACGATGCATCGGATTTGCGGCTAGTTGGGCGGCAAACCGGACACAACGCGCCGGGTCTCTGGCAAAACTCCCGACATCGCAAAAGGTTGCGGGCGCCAAAGGCCCGATACAAATTCTCACAGACGCGCAGAATTCGGCAAAGACAAAGGGCGAGAGGACACGCAAAAAGGGAGATAGGCCAGGCCCTCTCCCTTAAATCAACCACCATCGCAGAACGACGATGAAGGGCCATCCCGTTAGGGATGGCCGATTTGAACCATCCGATTACTCAGCGGCGGCTGCGACTACGTCAACCGACACGTATTTGCGACCGAGCTTGCCACCATGGAACCGCACGCGGCCATGCGCGAGCGCAAACAGGGTGTGATCCTTGCCCAAGCCGACATTGACGCCCGGATAAACGCGGGTGCCGCGCTGACGAATGATGATGTTTCCACCGACCACGTCCTGGCCACCGAACTTTTTCACGCCGAGGCGTTTGGAATGCGAATCGCGACCGTTGCGTGACGATCCGCCTGCTTTCTTATGTGCCATTGCTGGATACTCCTCAGATCTGGCCGAATCAGGCGACGGAAACGATGCGCAGCAGCGTCAGGTACTGGCGATGTCCGTTCTTGCGGCGATAATTGTGACGGCGGCGTTTCTTGAACACCACGACCTTTTCCGACTTCGCCTGTGCGATGATTTCGGCCGATACCGTGATCCCGGTGGGATCGGTCAGCGCGCCATCGACACCTGCAAGCAGGATGTCACCCAAGGTAATCGTTTCGCCGGCTTCACCTGCCAGCTTTTCGACGGCGATCTTGTCTCCGGCGGCGACCCGATACTGCTTGCCGCCCGTGCGCACGATTGCGAACATGGTTCCTGCTATCCGTTTCAAATGCCTGACCCGCTAGAACCCCCGATCTTTCGCCACCCAAAGGTGGCAACGAATCGCGGATGGCGGGCAAATGCGCTGAACCCCGCGACATTGCGAAGCTCCGATAAAGAGGGGCGCCGATAATCGAATGCGCCACAGCTGTCAACGATTCACCGGATACGCATCGCATCTATATGCGCCACGCCCCACTGGAACTCAC
>JAYTHT010000091.1:0-6301 GCA_043732365.1 Novosphingobium sp.
CCCGGTCACTTCGGCCACTTCACCGAATTCCGCATCACTGTGCGGCAGGAATTCGTGAAGCGGCGGATCGAGTAACCGGATCGTCACCGGCAGACCCGCCATGATTTCGAAAATCGCGGTAAAATCGGCGCGCTGTTCGGGCAACAATTTGGCCAGCGCAGCATTGCGTCCGGCTTCATCGTCGGCCAGGATCATCTGGCGCACCGCAGTAATGCGGCCAGCATCAAAGAACATGTGTTCGGTCCGGCACAGCCCGACGCCCTCGGCGCCGAATTGGCGCGCGACCTGGCAATCGTGCGGGGTTTCGGCGTTGGCGCGCACTTTCATGCGCCGATGATCGTCGGCCCAGGCCATCAACACACCGAAATCGCCGACCAGTTCGGGCTCGACCGTGCGCACTTCGCCCCACATCACTTCGCCGTTCGATCCGTCGAGCGTGATCACATCGCCTTCGCGCACTTCGCGATCGCCGATCCGTGCGACGCGCCTGGCCAAATCGATCGATACCGCCGATGCGCCTGAAACGCACGGGCGGCCCATCCCGCGCGCGACCACTGCGGCGTGGCTGGTCATGCCGCCACGCGCGGTCAACACGCCGCGCGCAGCATGCATGCCGTGGATGTCTTCGGGACTGGTTTCAACGCGCACGAGAATTACGGCATCGCCGCGTTCGGCACGCCGTTCGGCCGTATCGGCATCAAACACCACCGCGCCCGATGCCCCACCCGGTGACGCCGGCAGCCCGCGCGTCAACACATCGCGCGGCGCCTTTGGATCGAGCGTCGGGTGCAGCAACTGGTCGAGCGCCATCGGATCGATACGGCGGATGGCCGTCGCCTGATCGATCAGGCCCTCTGCCACCATGTCCACTGCCATTTTCAACGCGGCCTTGGCGGTGCGCTTGCCCGACCGGGTTTGCAGCATCCACAGCTTGCCCTGTTCGACTGTGAATTCGATGTCCTGCATGTCCGCATAATGGTTTTCGAGCAGCTCGAACACCGCAGCCAGTTCACCATAGGCACCGGGCATCGCTTCTTCCATCGACAGCGGCTTGGCGCCGGCGGCTTCGCGTGCCGCTTTGGTCAGGTATTGCGGGGTGCGGATACCGGCCACGACGTCCTCGCCCTGGGCATTGACCAGCCATTCGCCGTAATACGATTTGATGCCGGTGGCGGGGTCGCGGGTAAATGCCACGCCGGTCGCCGACGTATCGCCCATGTTGCCAAACACCATCGCCTGCACATTGACGGCGGTGCCCCAGTCGGCGGGGATGTCGTTCAACCGGCGATAGACACGCGCGCGGTCGCTTTCCCAGCTATCGAATACCGCCGCGATGGCGCCCCACAACTGTTCGTGCACGTCTTGTGGAAACGGGCGGCCCAGTTCCTCGGCCACGATCGCCTTGTATTGTGCGACCAAGGCCTGCCAATGTTCAGCCTGCATCTCAACATCGGCATAAAAGCCGTTGTCTTCCTTGATGATTTCCAGAGCGTCTTCAAATCGGTGGTGTTCGAGGCCAAGCACCACGTCGGAATACATCTGGATAAACCGGCGGTACGAATCCCACGCAAACCGCGCATCGCCGGCGCCCGACGCCAGGCCCGCGACAGTCGCATCGTTGAGCCCCAGATTGAGCACGGTATCCATCATCCCCGGCATCGATACCCGCGCGCCCGACCGTACCGAAACGAGCAACGGATTGGCCGCGTCGCCAAACACGCGCGCCGTGGTCTGTTCAATATGCGCCACGCCATTGACTACGGCGGCGCGCAAATCGGCGTCGAACGTCTTGCCCTGGCTGTTGTATTGCGTGCAAACCTCGGTGCTGATCGTGAAGCCCGGCGGCACCGGCAAGCCGATACCCGCCATTTCGGCCAGATTTGCGCCTTTGCCCCCGGTGATCGTCTTGTCGCGCGACCGCGGATCGTCCGAACGGACGCCAGGACCAAATTGGAATACGTATGCACTCATGATCAAAATGGCCTCTCGTTTAAACTCAAAACGACCGGGTTTTGGCCCGGCCGCTTAGCCCTCGATACGCGAAAAATCGGCAACCTTGTGCACCGCAGCACGAAATTCGTCAAGCAGGGCAAGCCGGTTGGCACGCTTGTTCGCATCCGCATCATTCACCGTAACCGATCCAAAAAACGCGTCGATCGGCGCGCGCAGGCTGGCCAGCGCGGCCATGGCAGTGGTGAAATCTTCGGCGGCGACGCTGATTGCGACCAATGGCCCGGCCTCGTCCAAGGCGGCGCGCAGCGCGGCTTCGGCGGGTTCCGGGGGGTAAGTCGGCGGCTCGGGCTGCCAGGTTTCCTTTTTCAGGATATTGGCCGCGCGTTTGTACCCGGCGAGCAAGTTCACCCCGTCTTCGGTAACGACGAACGCTTGCAGCGCGTGGACGCGGGCGAGTACGCGCACCAGGTCATTTTCGCCGCCCAGCGCAAACACCGCGTCAATCAGGTCGTGGCGGACGCCCGCCTCACGCTGCTGCACTTTCAAGCGGTCGGCAAAGAAGGCAAGCAGATCGCCATCGGCCACAGCAAATCGCAAGCCGTTGTCGGTAATCAGCCGGATCACGCCCAGCGCTGCGCGGCGGAGCGCAAACGGATCTTTCGATCCGGTCGGCTTTTCATCGATGGTGAAGAAACTCCGCAATGTGTCGAGCTTGTCGGCCAGCGCCACGGCGACGGTGACCGGCGCGGTGGGCACGTCATCGCCTTGGCCAATTGGCTTGTAATGGTCGCGAATGGCATCGGCGACAGCGTTGGGAAACCCTTCGACACGGGCGTAATAACCGCCCATAATGCCCTGTAATTCCGGGAATTCTCCGACCATTTCGGTAACGAGGTCGGCTTTGCACAGCTCTGCTGCCTGGCGCGCATGTGCGGGATCGGCGCCGGGGACCACGCCTTCGCTGGCGAGCCATTCGGCAAGGGCTGTGACGCGCGCGACTTTGTCGGCAAGGCTGCCCAGCTTTTCGTGAAAAGTGATGCGGCCGAGTTTCTTCGCGTGTTCGGCCAGCGAAGTTTTCTGGTCCTGATCCCAAAAGAAACGGGCGTCGGACAGGCGCGCGGCAAGGACTTTGCGGTTGCCGGCGATGATGGCTTCGCCATTGTCGCGGGCCGCGATGTTCGCGGTGCAGATGAACGCGTTGGCAAGGCTGGCGCCAGCCCCTCCAAACTGGGCAAGTCGATTCGCGATGAAATATTTCTGATTAACGCGGGCGGTCAACTGGATGACTTCGGGGGGGACGGTCAGGAACGCTTCGTCAAAATGGCCCAGCAGGGGGACTGGCCATTCGGTCAGGCCGGCGTTTTCGATGACCAGACCTTCGTCTTCGACCAGGTTCAGGCCCGCGTCCAACGCGGCGGTACGAGCGCCATCGCGGACGATAGCCTCACGTTCGGCATGGTCGATAATCACGTGTGCGGCGCGCAATTTCGCCGCGTAATCGTCCGCTCCGCCGATCGTGATGGGTCCGGCGTGGTGGAAACGGTGGCCCATGGTTTCGCGGCCCGATGCAATCCCGCCGATTTCACACGGGATCACGTCGCCGCCCAATAGCGTAACAATGCCCGACAGCGGGCGAACCCAGCGCAGACTTTCGCTCGATAGCGAATCCGGGCCCCAGCGTTGGGATTTGGGCCACGGAAACGCGCGGATCAGCGCGGGGATTGCTTCAGCCAGCACATCGGCCGTCGCGCGGCCGGGCTTTTCGATCACCGCGAACCACACCCCGTCGCGATCGGTCAATTGATCGGCGATCAGCCCGGTTTTGCGCAAAAACCCATCGAGCGCTTGCACCGGCGCGCTGGTGCGCGGCCCTTTGATCTCTTCGCTGACCGCGCCTGTTGCCAGCGGCAGGTTGCGGGCAATCAGCGCAAGACGGCGCGGGGTTGACCAAACCGTAACCGTGCCAGGGGTCAGGCCTGCGCTTTCCAGCGCCTTTCTGAACAGCCGTTCGAGGTCGGAGCGCGCGCCCGCCTGCATCCGCGCAGGGATCTCTTCGGAGCGCAGTTCGAGCAGGAAATCCCCCACCCTGCGATCAACGCTCATGCGCTCCACTCCGGATATTTCGCGGCCCATTCGTCCTTGAACTTGGCCATATACGCCTCGCACGCGCCGCGCGCGCAATCGCGCACCCGGCCCATATAGCTGGCGCGTTCCTGCACCGAAATCACGCCGCGCGCCTGCAACAAATTGAACAAGTGGCTCGCCTCGATCGCCTGTTCATAGGCGGCGATGGGCACATCTGCGGCAATGGCGCGGCGGCATTCGGCCTCTGCGGCTTGAAACCCCTTGAACAGCGTGTCGGTGTCGGCGACCTCGAAATTCCATTTCGACATCTGCCGCTCGTTTTCCAGGAACACGTCGCCATAACTGGTGCCTCTTCGTCCGTCTTTGGCGTCATTGAAGCGCAGGTCATAAATGCTGTCCACGCCCTGGATATACATCGCCAGCCGTTCGAGCCCGTACGTCAGTTCGCCCGAGACCGGTTTGCAATCGAACCCGCCCATTTGCTGGAAATACGTGAACTGGCTGACTTCCATGCCGTCGCACCACACTTCCCAGCCCAGGCCCCACGCGCCGAGTGTGGGCGATTCCCAGTCATCCTCGACAAAGCGGATATCGTGGAGCAGCGGATCGATGCCGATCGCAAACAGGCTGCCCAGATACAGCTCCTGAAAATGCGCCGGGCTCGGCTTCATGATCACCTGATATTGGTAATAATGCTGCAACCGGTTGGGGTTTTCGCCATAGCGCCCGTCGGTCGGCCGGCGGCTGGGCTGCACATAGGCCGCATTCCACGTTTCGGGCCCGAGCGAGCGCAACGTGGTCGCGGTGTGGAACGTGCCCGCCCCGACGCGCATGTCATAAGGTTGCAGAATCAGACAGCCGTGTGCGCTCCAATAGGTATGGAGGCGCAGGATCATGTCCTGAAAACTGAGCGGCGTCGCAATCGTATCGGCCATCCGCGCGCATTTGGCCGATACGCCCGGGCAAATCAACTCTCGTGGCATTGTGGCAGGGGGATTTGCCATTGGACTTGCCGCGCTGATCACGCTGCGCCATGCCCTTGGCCGATGAAGCTGCACCCTTTTCGTTTCGTGCTGGCGCTGCTGCTGGCGGCTCCGGTCACGGCACCAGCCCTTGCCCGGGCCCAAGCCCGTCCCGCGCCCGGCGTCGTTGTCAGTGCCGAACCGGCGCATTTGCATCCTGCGCTGTGGAAAATCACGCGCGGTGGCACTACGATCTGGCTGTTTGGCACGATCCACATGCTGCCCGCCGGCGCAACCTGGCTGACCGGAACGGTGGCGCAGGCCGCCGACAGCGCAGACGAGATTGCGACCGAGATCGACGATCCCACCGGTAGCGCGACGCGCACTGCGCTTACCACGCGGTCGCTGCTACCCGCTGGCGATCATTTGTCCACGCTGCTGTCCGATGATGAACGCGCGGGCCTGGCCGAACGACTGGCGCGATTTGGTCTGCAGGCAGACCGGTTCGATCCCGACAAACCCTGGTACGCAGCAGTCGCGTTGTCGACATTGCCCTTGTTGCGCCGGGGATTTGAAGCGCGCAACGGGGTCGAGGCAGGCCTGGCTGCACGCGAAGTCGGGCGGGCCATCCAACACACCGGGATCGAAACGCCCGACGGACAACTGGCGATACTCGACGGGCTGCCGCAAACCTCGCAACTCGCTTACCTGAAAAACGTGATCGACGATTTCGACAAGATCGATGGCGAAATCGACGCGATGGTCGCCGCTTGGGGCAAAGGCGATGCTGCGACGCTGGCGCGGATCATGAACGAGGACGAAGGCAAGGACGATCCGCTATTGATCCAGCGGTTGATTCTGGATCGCAACCAGGGCTTTGCCGCGTGGATCATCCAGCGGCTGACCCGGCCGGGCACGGCGTTCATGGCAATCGGCGCGGGGCATCTGGCCGGCGCTGGCAGCGTTCAGTCCGTGCTGGCAAAATCGGGTGTGCGTGCCGAGCGGGTGCAATGATCCGAAGGTGTTTTGGGATCCGCCGCTGGATCGGGGCAATCGGTCTGGTGCTGATCGCCGCGTGCCACAAAGCACCGGCCCCGGTCGCGACCCCGCAAGTCGCGCTTTGGGCCATCGACGGCCCGGGCAGCGGTCACGGCACGACCAGCGGCTGGATTCTGGGCACGGTCCATCAATTGCCGCCGGGGACCGTGTGGCGGCGTCCGGCGATCGATGCCGCGATGGCGTCCGCCGACCGGTTGGTCATGGAAATCGGCGAACCGATCGATCCGGCGATTGCCGGCAAA
>JAYTHT010000092.1:0-6288 GCA_043732365.1 Novosphingobium sp.
ATCAATGTGCCCGATGCGCGCGATGTGGCCTATCCCGGCGTGATAACGCTCGATGTCGATGCGACCGATCTTTCGACAGGCGCAACGCGCGTGACCGAAAAGATCCCGGTCGCGCCCGACACAGCGCACCTGGCGTTGCTGTTGCCCGAATGGATTCCGGGCAATCACAGCCGTGCGGGCAAACCGGCCGAACTGGTCGGGGTGCATTTCATCGCCGAAGGGAAAGAGCTGACCTGGCATCGCGATCCGGTCGATGTGTTTGCATTCATGGTCGATTTGCCCGCTGGCACGCGCGAAGTGACTGCGCACATGATCCACACGCCCGCGCTGAAATCAGAACCCGGCGATCGCGTCACGATCACGCATGAAATCGTCAATCTGGAATGGGACGAGTTCGCGCTGTATCCCGCCGGGCATTACGTGCGGCAGATCAGGATCAAGCCGAGCGTGACTTTGCCCGCGGGCTTTACCGTGTTCACCGCGCTCGACGGGCGCGAGGAACACGGTGTCGCTGGCGGGAACAGAACCACCTGGGATGTCACCGATTTCGAAACCCTGGTCGATTCGCCGATCTTTGCGGGCAAATATGCGCGGCGGTTTGAGATCGGCGACAAAATCTATCTGGATACTGTGGCGGACAAGCCAGAGGATCTGGTGATCGCGCCGGAAAACCTCGAAACTTATCGCAACCTGGTCAAAGAGGCCGATACCGCATTCGGTGCGCGCCATTTCGACCACTATGATTTCCTGCTGGCGTTCAGCGACCGGATGAGCGGCGTCGGTCTGGAACACCATCGGTCCAATGAAAGCGAATATATTCCAAAGGCATGGACCGACTGGGCCGCGTCCGATTGGTCGCGCAATGTCGTGCCGCACGAATATACCCATTCATGGGACGGCAAATATCGCCGCCCGGCGCGGCTGTGGACGCCCGATTATCGTCAGCCGATGATCGATGACTTGTTGTGGGTTTATGAAGGCCAGACGCAGTTCTGGGGACTGGTGCTGGCAGCGCGATCGGGCGTGCAATCAAAGGCTGCGGTCCTGGGCGAATTTGCCGCCTATGCCGGTACGTTCAGTGTGACCGCGGGGCGCGAATGGCGGCCGGTGGTCGATACGACGACCGACCCGATCTTTTCTTCGCGCCGGCCCAAACCGTTTTCAACGATGTCGCGCAATGAGGATTATTATACCGAAGGCGCGCTGGTCTGGCTGGAGGCCGATCAGATCATTCGCGATGGCACCGCCGGGCACAAGGGCCTCGATGATTTTGCCAAGGCGTTTTATGGCATGCGCAACGGCGACTGGGGCGTGCTGCCTTATACCCGCGCCGACGTGCTTGCCACGATGAACCAGGTCTATCCCTATGATTGGGAGGCGTTTTTCAAGGCGCGGATTGACAGCGCCGGTCAGCCGGTGCCGGTGGGCGGGCTTGAACGTGGCGGGTATCATCTGGTGTGGAAGGATACGCCCAACCCCTATGACCTGGGCCGCACGACCGAGGCCAAAGTGCTCAATCTGACATATTCGTTGGGTATGGTGCTCGATCATGAGGGCAAAGTGATCTCCACAGTGTGGGGCAGCGCCGCGTTCAGGGCCGGGGTCGTGCCATCGGTCCAGGTGATCGCGGTCAATGGCGATGGGTACGAATCCGACACACTGAAGGCCGCCATCACCGCTGCCAAAGGCACCGACAAACCGATCACCTTGCTGGTCAAGCGCGACGGCCATTTCGAAACGGTGACGGTCACGTGGCACGACGGGTTGCGTTATCCATGGCTGGAACGCGTGGTGGGCGTCAAAGGACCGGGCGGGCTCGACGTCCTGTTGGAACCGCACCGGGCCCCGATAAAATCCAAATGATCAAAATCCAGATGATCAGGAATTTGCAAGCGCTGGCGTCACCAGACCGAACCGTGAGCTATGACGGCGGTTGGCCGATGGCTCGCACCGCCGCGCTTTTTGATGTTTTTGGCGCTGTTCGGGCAGGGCACATGGCTGTGGCATCATTTCGGCCATGGTCTGGCCGATGCAGTCGATCTGGGCTTTGATGGGGCGGCGCTGGCGTTCCTGATCAGCCTGCTGCGCCTGTTCCTGACGGGCGCAGACAGTGCCGCGATGCGTTTGCAATCGGCGCGCAACGATGCAAACCGCGTGCTCGTGCTGGCGATCACATCGATGCTGTCGGTGGTGATCATGGCGGCAATCACGGGTGAATTGTCGGATGTCGCGCACGGCGGCCATATCGCGCTGATCAAAGTGATCGGCACTTTGATCCTGACCTGGCTGTTCGCCAATGTGATCTATGCGTTGCATTATGCGCATCTGTACTACTCGCCGGGATTGGTGGCAGGCCGATCTGCCACATTGCGATGCTGCGCACATTTGCCGCGTTTGTTTATAACATCGGGGTGATTGCATTACCGATCAACGCGATCGGTGGCGCCGAGGGAAATTAGCCCCTTATTCGACTGCCCGGCACATATACTGGGTGGCAGGTCGGGTGGGGAGCGGCCCGGTGCGGTGTTCCTGCGACAACGTGTGTTGCGATGCACAACGCGGCGGGGTAGAGCGTGCGTCATTACAAGCAAACGGACCCATCAGTGGTCCATGCCACAAGGGTAGAGCATGCGCATTGACTTGATTCCGACTGGTGAAAATCCGCCCGAAAGCCTGAATGTCGTCATCGAAGTGCCGGTTGGTGGCGAACCGGTGAAGTATGAATTTGACAAGGCATCGGGCGCGCTGTTCGTCGATCGCATCTTGCACACGCCGATGCGCTATCCCGCCAATTACGGGTTTGTTCCGCACACGCTGTCGCCCGATGGCGATCCGCTCGATGCGCTGGTAATCGCGCGTTCGCCGTTCGTGCCCGGATCGGTCGTGCGTGCGCGCCCGATCGCGGTGCTCAATCTGGAAGACGAGCATGGCGGTGATGAAAAGCTCATCTGTGTACCCGACACGAAAACATTTCCGTATTATTCAGACGTCAACGAAAAGGACGATCTGCCCGAAATCGTCCTCGCGCAGATCGAGCATTTCTTTACCCATTACAAAGACCTGGAAAAGGAAAAGTGGGTACGCGTCGGGACCTGGGGCGGCGCTGACGAAGCGCGCCGCATCGTGCTCGAAGCGATCGAACGCTATAAGAACGAGCCAAAATAACAGGGTGACGCCGGCGGGGGCTTTCTGCGCCGGCTGGCCCACCGGTTTGATTGATCAATCACCCGCGACGGTCATGCCATCGATGCGCAGCGTCGGCACGTCAATGCCGTGGAGCAGTTCGAGATCACTGGCCGGTACGAGCGCGGCAAACATGTCGATCAGATTGCCCGCAATCGCAAATTCGGCGACTGCTTCGCCGATCACGCCGCTATTGATCCGGTAACCGGACGCCCCGCGGCTGTAATCGCCGGTCACGCCATTGACGCCGCTGCCGATCAGTTCGGTGATGTAAACGCCCTCGGTGATGTCGGCCATCAACGCGGCGGGGCTCAGGCTGCCAGCGGCAAGCACGATATTGGCGGTGCTGACATGTGGCGCGCCTGACCCTCCGCGCCCGGCATGGCCGGTCGGGGCCAGATCCAATTGTCGTGCCGCGGCACAATCCATCAGCCAACCGGTCAACCGGCCCGCATCGATCAACGCGCGCGGTGCCGTCGCCAGCCCTTCGCCGTCAAACGGGCGCGATCGCAATCCGCGCATCACATGCGGGTCTTCCAGGATCGTCACCGCGCTGTCGAACAATTGCGCGCCGCCTTTGTCGAGCAGGAAACTGGCGCGCCGCGCGATCGACGACCCGGTCATCGCCCCGATCAAATGCCCGACGAGCGAGGCGCCGACGCGCGGGTCGAACACTACGGTCATCGGCCCGCTGCGCATCTTGCCGGGGTTCAGTCGGCGGACCGCGCGTTCGCCGGCTTCGCGTCCGATCGCCTCAATCCCGGGCAAATCGGCCGCGTGGCGCGTGCTGCGATAGGCATAGTCGCGCTGCATTGTGCTACCTTCGCCCGCGACCACGCTGGCCGAAATGCCGTGGCTGCTGGCGGAATAGGCGCCGACAAAGCCGTGGCTGGTGGCCAGTGCAAACACCGATCGGCCGCTGCTGGCGCTGCCGCCACTGCTGTTGGTGACGCCGGGCACAGCCATGGCAGCGGCTTCGGCTTCGTGCGCCATGTCGCGCAACGCTTTTGGCTCTGCTTCGCCGCCATCGTCCAGATCGAGTTCGGGCGGGGCATCGCGCAATAGCAGCGCAGGATTGGCAAGCCCGGCGAACCGGTCGGGCGGGGCCAGCCGCGCCATCGTGACCGCTCGTCTCGCCAATTCGTCGAGCGCGGCATCGCCAAGGTCGGTCGATCCGATCGATGCCGAACCGCCGCCGGCAAATACGCGCAGCCCGATATGTTCGGATTCGGACCGTTCGACATCTTCGAGCGCGCCCAGCCGGACGGTGACGCTTTGCGAGGCATTGGCCAGATAGACCGTATCGCCCGCCTCGGCCCCGGCCAGTCTGGCCCGGCGCAACAGCGCCTCACAACGTTCGCTCGCTTCATTGGGGCTAAGCATTGGTATTAAGGTTCCACGCGAAATGAGAGGGCTAGTACTGTGCTTAGCCCCACCTCATGCGATCTTCAATGGACCCTTTATGGGAAGACTGGCCATTCTGTAATAGCGGTCTGGCCAGTTACCCCAACAGAGGTACGATTGCCTTGAACAGGCCGGTCACAGCAAATGGCAGGCCGATCGCGAACAGCCACACGGACAACTGGTCGCGCCGGAACAGCGGTTTGCGCGACGGGTCAGCGGCGGCCACGTCGTCCAGGCCTTCCCAATGGCGTTCATAATGGCGGAACAGCGGGATGATGGCGGCAACCAGCACGACGAGCCCGAACAAGGGCAACATCGAGGCGTTGTTTTGCGACAGCGCATGCATCGTCACGAGGATCTGCAAAGCGGTATAGATCAGTAGCGCATAAGCGACGGTATCGCTCATCCTCTTGCGCCAATCGAGCCGGCGCGTGGCTGGCGCCGTCATGCGCCGTCCGCCTGTGCCCGTTATGACCGGGGTATTTGCGGCGATGAACTGACTGTTGGTTTTGACCATCATGTGAGCTCCTTTATCCTCGCTGGTAATAAAACATGGCGCGTGGATTGTGGCAAGCGCGCATCATCAAGGACCGTTGGCGCATGTCCGTAACGCCGGACCGCACAAATCGTGCCAGATCATGCGTCGTGGGCTTTGCCAGCGTGCGATCAGCGGCTATGGCACCCGGGCCGGGTTGACGGCGGTCCACAGCATGGTTGCGCGACACATGAACGACACTGCCAATACCGTTTCTGCTCAAGCCCGCGCAGATGGCCCGGATCTTGCTGCGATCAGGGCAGAAGCTGACCTGATCGCGCGCGACGGCGGGCTCGAAGTGGTCTCCATCGCCAAATCCTATGACAAGCGCGCGGTGTTGAGCGATATTTCGCTGTCGGTGGCAAAAGGCGAAGTGCTCGGCCTGCTCGGCCCCAATGGCGCGGGTAAGACGACCTGTTTCTATTCGATCATGGGCCTCGTGCGGCCCGATTCGGGGCGGATCCTGCTCGATGGGGTCGATATTACGAAACTGCCGATGTATCGGCGCGCGATCCTGGGTTTGGGCTATCTGCCGCAGGAAACCTCGATTTTTCGCGGGCTGACGGTCGAACAGAATATCGCCGCAGTGCTGGAGCTGGTCGAACCCGATCGCGACTTGCGCCGCGCCGAACTCGAACGCTTGCTCGACGAATTCGGCCTTACCCGGCTGCGCACCAGCGCGGCGATGGCGCTGTCGGGCGGGGAACGCCGCCGCTGCGAAATCGCGCGGGCTCTGGCCGCGCGGCCCTCGATCATCCTGCTCGACGAACCGTTTGCCGGGATCGATCCGCTGTCGATCAACGACATCCGCAATCTGGTCAAAGACCTGACGCGGCGCGGCATCGGCGTGCTGATTACCGACCACAACGTGCGCGAAACGCTCGATATCGTCGATCGGGCGTGCATCATCTACGCCGGGCAAATGCTGTTTACCGGCAATCCCGAGGCCCTGGTTGCCGATCCCAATGTTCGCCGGCTTTATCTTGGCGAGGGTTTTACGCTCTAAGATGGCTCGGTGGAGCACTGGGACGGGGGGAAGCTCATGGCGCTAGGACCAAGACTGGATCTTCGCCAGTCGCAGTCGCTGGTGATGACGCCGCAATTGCAGCAGGCGATCAAGCTGCTGACTTTGTCCAATCTCGAAGTTGAGGCGTTCATCGGCGAAG
>JAYTHT010000093.1:0-1803 GCA_043732365.1 Novosphingobium sp.
TCGGGATTTTCCTGCTGGCGCTCGGGCTCGGGCTGTCATCGGGGCTGGGCGTGGCGCGCGTGCTGGGGATTTTCATCGCGCTGTGTTTTGCCACCAGCCTGATGATGGCCGCGCTGTGTTATGTCGCGGTCAAAGTCACGGGCGCGGCGCCGATCGGGCGCTTTGCCGCCGCGATCGCCCCGGCGCAGGCGATGGGCGCAGGCAGTTGTTCGTCGCTGGCCACCACGCCGGTGATGATCGAAGTCGCGGTCGAACGGCTGCACATTCCCGAGGATGTGGTTGGCTTGACCATTCCGATGGCGGTGTCGCTATTCCGGCTGGGTACTGTGGCACATGCGGTCGCAGCGGTGCTGGTCGCGGCGCATGCGGTCGGGGTGCAGCCGGGGCCGGTGCAATTGGTGCTGGCCGGGCTGGCGGTGATTTTGGGCAGTATCAGCGGCGCGGGCCTGCCCGGCGCGGCAGTAATTTACGCAATTTATGGTCCGGGGTTGCACGTGCTGGGCGCGCCGATGGCGATCATGCCGCTGTATGTCGCAGTGATCGCGCTGGCCGATCCGGTGATTACCGCGACCACTGTGACTGGCGACCTGACTGCTGTGACGCTGGTGCATCGCCTGTTGCGCAAGCGGAACTGATCCTGCTTGTCACGGGATGGATTTATCCTGCGATTCCAGCTGCGGCCAGCACCGCCAAAGTCAAAATGTCAGGCGCGATCGAGGTCATCGGGGCGATCTGCACCGGCTTTTCCATGCCGATCAGCATCGGGCCGATGACCGCATTGCCGCCCAGTTCGCGCAACAGTTTGGCCGAGATATTGGCCGATTGCAGGCCCGGCATGATCAGCACATTGGCGCGGCCCGACAGGCGGCTGAACGGATAATTGGCCATGACTTTGGGATTTAGCGCTACATCAGGCGACATTTCGCCCTCGTATTCAAAGCCGGGCGCGCTTTCGTCCAGGATTGCGACGGCACCGCGGATATTCTCGATCCATTTGCCGTACGGATTGCCGAATGTCGAAAACGACATGAATGCAACGCGCGGTTCATGGCCCATGCGGCGCGCCACGGCGGCGGTTTCGATCGCGATCTGGGCCAGGTCGGCGGCGGACGGGCGTTCATTGACAGTGGTGTCGGCCAGGAACACGGTGTCGTTCTTGCCGACCATCAAGTGAATGCCAAACGGGATGTGACCGGGTTTGGGATCGAGCACGCGGCGCACTTCAGTCAGGGTCTGCGCAAAAGTGCGCGTCATGCCTGAAATCATCGCTTCACCATGGCCCAGCGCGACCAGCAACGAGGCAAACACATTGCGGTCCTGATTGACCATGCGTTTGACATCGCGTTCCAGGAAACCCCGGCGTTGCAGGCGCGGATATAGATACGCGACCATGTCATCGACCAGCGGCGACACCGCCGAATTGTGGATTTCATAGCTGTCGGGGTTGGACACGCCCAGTTCGATCAGCTTGTCGAGCACCGGCTGCGTCCGGCCGACCAGGACCGGCGTGCCATAGCCGAAATCGCGATATTGAATGGCCGCGCGCAACATGACTTCGTTTTCCGCTTCGGCAAAGACCACCCGTTTGGGGTTCTGCTTCGCTTGGGCATAAACATTGGTCAGCACCGACGTCGTGGGATTAAGCCGTGCTTTCAATGTATTGCGATAGACTTCGAAATCCTCGATCGGCATCCGGGCAACGCCCGAATCCATCGCCGCCTTGGCGACGGCGGACGACACCACTTCCATCAGGCGCGGATCGAACGGGGCGGGGATGATATAGTCGAGCCCGAACTTGTGATT
>JAYTHT010000094.1:0-6263 GCA_043732365.1 Novosphingobium sp.
ACCGTCCATGGTTGGTTGCATCGCATTGGTGACAAAGGCGATCTTGCCGATCAGGCTGCCGACCGGGGCGAGCAGCAATTCGTTATAACTGGCGAAATAGGCGACCGGCAAAGTCAGCCCGCCGGACGGCGTGGCGCCCGAATTGCCCAGGCCCGCGATATGCAGCGGCTGTTTATACGGCGCGACCACTGCGGCGTTTTCGGTGCCGCGCTGCCAGGTCGCGACCATGAAGGGTTCGACGTGGACATTGGCAAAACCCAGCGCTTTCAGTTTTGCGACTGCCCAATCGCGCGCACGGCCTTCGGCTTCGCTGCCATCGGGGCGCGGACCGATTTCGGTGGTCAGGCCGGTGACTACGTCAAGCGCGGTGTCATCGTGTAACGCGCGGTCGCGCAATGCCGCCACAGCCGGATCGACCAGCGAAGGCATGTCGGTGCGTAACCGGCTGCCATTTGGCACGGCGGTTTGCGCATGGGCGGCGCTTGCCATCAGCAGCGACAGGGTAAGGGCAAGACTGGTCGATTTCATCGCAGGTTATCCCGTTGTCGGTGCCGCATCCGGCGCGATCCAGGCGGCGTGTCTGGCGGCGCGCGCGCCATTGCGCAAACGCTTTTGGAACGCGGGGTACGCAAATGTGCCTGTCTAATTCGAAACGCGTTCAATAGCGGGTTTCGGAGTCGGAACCAACAACCTGAAACGGAGTTTCGGGTCAGGCACTGACGCCCAAAGTTACAATGGAGTCGCACAACTGTCACAGCAAACGGTCCATAGCCGGCGCTGGAAAGGTAATAAGGATTAACCGCAATGAACGCTCCTGCAGCCGCCCGGCCAAGTGTTCGGCCAAACCTCGAAGCCGGGCTGGGCGAAGTCGGCCTTTAGGGATTTCTTGCGGTGATGTTTGCGGGTTTGGGGTTCGTTGGGTAAAGCATCTATAGCGATGCGACCGCCGCCGGGGTGCAGTCGATCACATTCCTGCCGTTCGTGATGCTGTTTCTGGCGCTGCTGATTGCCGCGATCGTCTGGAACCTGGGCACTTGGTACCTCGGCATCCCGTCGTCTTCGTCGCATACCCTGATTGGCTCGATCATCGGCGTGGGCGTGGCCAATGCGCTGATGCATGGCCGCGCTGGCACCGCCGGTGTCGATTGGGATCAGGCGACCAAGATCGGTGAAGCCCTGCTGTTTTCGCCGCTGATCGAATTTTTCGCGGCACTGATGCTATTCGTGATGGCCAAGGCGGTCGTGCGCATTCCGGCGTTGTACAAAGAACCCTTCGGGACGACCCCGCCACCGATCTGGATCCGTGCTCTGCTCGTGCTGACTTGCACCGGCGTGTCGTTTGCCCACGGGTCGAACGACGGACAAAAAGGCATAAGCCTGATCATGCTGATCCTGATCGGCATCGTGCCGACCGCTTACGCGCTCAATCGCGTGGTTCCGGCCAGTTATAAGGCGCAGTTTCATTCAAGCTTGATGGCCGCCGACGGCGTGTTTGGCGCGCATGACAAGCCGGCCGTGCCCCCGACAGTCGACGCGGCACGTGCGGAAGTGTCCTATTACATCGCGATGCGTCAGTTCACCCCTGCGCCAATGGGCGCGATGACCGTGCTGGCGAACGATATCGATACGCAAGTCGCGGGATACGGCTCGCTGGCCAACGTGCCCGCCGCCGTGACGCGCAACATCCGCAACGACATGTACCTGACCGCTTCGGCGATGAAACGTCTGGGCAAGGAAAAGGCCGTGACACTCAACCCGGCCGAGGTTGCGTCGCTCGATGCGTATAAAAAGAACCTCGACAAAGCGACGCAGTTCATTCGGACCTGGGTCAAAGTTGCGGTGGCGATCGCGCTCGGGCTGGGCACGATGATCGGCTGGAAACGGATCGTGGTCACGGTCGGTGAAAAGATCGGCAAAAGCCATCTGACATATGCCCAGGGCGCGGTTGCCGAACTGGTGACGATGGTGACAATCAGTGCGGCCGACAGTTTCGGCCTGCCGGTTTCGACCACCCACGTGCTGTCGTCGGGCGTTGCCGGCGCGATGGCGGGCAATGGTTCGGGCCTGCAAATGGCGATATTGCGCAATCTGGCGATTGCCTGGGTGCTGACGCTGCCGGTATCGATCCTGCTATCGGGCGTGCTGTATGTTGGCCTGTCGCAGATCATCTGATGCCCGTAACCAAGTGATCCAGACCCCTCCCGCCTGTGCGGGAGGGGTTTCTATCGAAGCCAACGTTGTGCGCGGGTCAGGTCATCGGGCCGGTCGACATCGAGCGCGGTTTCACCTGGCAACACCATCGTGGGGGCATCGCGCAACAGCGATCCGGCGCCACGATCCCCCGACAGCGTCGCCAGCGCGTGGAAATGGTGCGCGCCGAACAGCGCCGGCGGCATGACGCTATCGGGCCCCAGGCTTGCCAGGCGGTCGCCATCAAACCGGGCCAGCATCGCGTCGAAATGGCTGCGCGGGACCAGTGGCATGTCGCTCAGCGCAATCAACACGGCCTGGGCGTTACAGGCACGGACAGCCGCGATGCCGAGCGCCAGTGACCGCGATTGAGGTGCGCCGGGCGGATCGAGCATGATCGAGTGATAGCCGGGCAGGGGCGGCGTGTCTGGGCCGATCACCGCAAAATGCCCGGCAAAGGGTATGGCGCGCAGGCAATCGGCGGCGTGGCGCGCCAGTGGTTTTCCTGCCAAAGTCACCGCCAGTTTTCCGCCACCAAACCGTTCGCCGCGTCCAGCGGCGAGCAGGATAAGCGCGATATGGGCTGCGTTCACTGCCGGATCAGGGTGCCGGGCTTGCGCGCGGCCTGCACCCAGGCGGGTCGGTCGGCGCTGGCTTCGTAATCCTGGACCAATTCGGCCATAATCGACAGCGCGAGCGTGGCGGGATGGCGGGTCGCAGGGATCAGGCCGATTGATCCGCGCAAGACATCGATCTGCGCCGTGGGCACTCCGGCGGCGCGCAACGCATCGACCCGCGCATGATGCGTGCGGCGGCTGCCCACCGCGCCGTGGTAAAATGCGCGCAGGCCCAGCGCCTGGGGCAACAGAAATTCTTCCCAGTCGTGGTCATGGAACGCGAACACGATCGCGGTCCAGGCGTCCCCCGTCACAGCGGGTAGCAATGTCCGTGTGACGAGCGGCAGGACGCCTTCGACATCGGCACCTTCATCCACCGGTGCATAAGCACTTACGTCCAGGCCAAAGACACGCGCCAGACGCACGAGCGCCAGCAGGTCCTCGCCATGGCCCAGCGCGATCAACCGCAGGCGCGGCACATAGTGCTGGCAATGATCGTCCAGTTGCAACGTGACGGGTTCGCGCCGGTCGAGCCGGGCCAGCGCATCGGCTACTGCGTCCCGATCAAGGCGCGGGGTAAACAGCAAATCGATTCCGCCGCCGCACGGCAGGCGCACATCAATATAAGGCGACCCGATGCCATACCGCACCCGGCGGGGGTAACCCGATGCCAACACATCGAGCGCTTCGGCAATGATCGCGGTTTCAATACAACCGCCCGAAAACGACCCGACGTGGCGCCCATCCGCCAAAACGGCCATCTGCGTGCCAATCGCGCGCGATGCGCTGCCCTCGATGCCCACCAACGTGACCAGAACACCCTCTTGCCCGGTATTGGCGCCATGATCGATCAGCCGCAAGGCATCGACGGGGTGGGCGGCAATCATGGCAGGCGTCCGGTCACTGGTCGAACCCGGGGGTGCTTCCGGTCTTTTGCGCGACATACAAATCACGGATGGAGGCTGGCGCATGGCATTGGCGTACCAATTGATTGGCCAGGCGCAGGCGCTCTGAGGTCAGGTTGGTGTTGGTCAGCGCCAGTTTGCGGTTGCGTGCAACTTCATCGGCGGTGAACGGCGCGGTGCCGACAGGCGCGGTGCCTTTGCCCAGCACAAACACGACGTAGTTCATCAGGTCGGCCAGTTCGCCATTGTCGGTAATCCGGCTGTGCGCGACATTGGGCAGGCGCAGCAGATAGGCGCGCGCCTCTGGCGTGCACATGAACCAGCCAACCCGGCCCGCCAATTCGGGCAAGTGCGCAGGCACGGTGTCGCCGGCCACACCGTGGCAGCCACCGCAATTTTCGATGTAGTCGATCTTTGCCTGCGCCGGGTCGGTCATGACGCTGTCAAGATCGGGAGGTACAGGGGCGGCATGAACGCCGCCCCGCATCAACAGCACAGCTGACGCCAGCGCAATTGCGCCCAGCATTGGCATGAATTTGCCGACAATTGGCGACCGAATGACGGATCGCATACGCATAATCAGCCTCAGGCGGCGCCCACCATCACGGCAGTGGAGCAATGGTATTCCATGCTCTTTGTGCCGAAACACCAGATGATGTCGTTGTTGAGCTGTTGGGTATACAGCTGGGTTTCGCGGTCCGAACCGTCGCAATTGCACTTGTTGGCGAATGATTTGCCACAGCAATCGCGATAGGCAATCAGATAAGCCTTGCCGTCTTCGGGATTGATACACGTGCCGACCCATGACACCGGCGATGGTTCGGCGCCCGGCGGGCAGGAATGGACGCCACCGCCCGAACAAGTGCACAATGAACCGTCGATCGCGCAATAGCGCCAATACGAACACTTGGTGTCGTCGGTGGTCTGCGCGTCGCGGGCAAACGCGGTTTTTGTTTCGGGCGCACGATCGGGTTTGGATGCCGCCTCGGCGCGGCTGACCGGCAGCAGCGGGAACACCGGCGCGGCGACGAGCGCAACACCGATGCGGGCAAGCATGCCGCGACGCGACGTACCACCGGCAAAGCGGCGCAGAACCTTTTCTCCCCAACCGGTCGTAGTGTGGCTTTCAGCATTCAGAAGCTTGGCTGAACTTAGAATCGTCATCGTTTCCCCCGTTGTCCGGTCGGTCGGCAGGGGCTGCATCCCGTCACTGTTGCGGGATGCGGCCCATGCCGGGCATTGTCATATCATGTTTCGGTTCTGGCGGTCAGGCCAGTTCCGACTTCAATCCGTCGATATAGTCCTGCACCGAACGCACGCCCATTTCGTGGGCGACGATCAGGCTTTCGAGGTGTTCGCGGCTGTTGACCAGCCCCTTCGACAGAATCAGGCCATCGGCATCGAGCAGCACTGCAAATGGCAGCTTGCCGACTTCATAGGCCTGCCCGACATCGGGGCCATTGATGAACTGGTATCCGGCCAACCCGTGGCGTTCGATCATGTCGCGTTGGGTCTGCACGTCGTCATCACCAACAAAAATCAATTGCACGCGTTCATCGCGGGCAAAGCTTTTGGCCATCGGAATCAGGTTTTTACACAGCGGGCACGATGCCGAAACGAACATCAGCAGGCGCAGCACCGATCCGGGCGCAGCGCCGCCGATCGTCACACTGGCACCGTCGATCGTTTTGGCCGGCAGCGCGGTCGATCTGGCGCCGACAGCAGGCCCGCCCGCAGTGGTCAGCGCGCCCGCCGGGGCGACGCGGATATGCAGCACGCCAACCTGACGCGCGAGCGCCAGCAACGTGACGACCAGCGCCAGGATCACCACCCAGGCAAAAATCGAGGAAATGAGAAGCGCAGTCAGCATTGACTCTATCTCCGTCCACCGGCCAGCGGCGATGCCGCCAGCGCGGTGAGCGCATTGAACAGGAGGAAAAACAGGAACAGGCAAAGCCCGGCAGCGAGCGCCAGGGCCACATTGCCCAGCACAAAACCGTGTGGCGGGACAATGCCATGGATCGCGACCAGCACTGCCAGCACCAGATTGCGCCCGACCAGACCCCAGCCGAGCGGTTGGCGCAATTGCGACCGACCACACCCGCAATCGATCTGGCTGCGTCCGCGCCGGATATTGATCGCCATCGCGGCGGCAAACACCACAAACAGCGCTGCCGCCGGAACTGCAAACCAATGCAGCGGTCCGCCGCCGGTCATCGAACTGACGATCAGGCCAAAGCCAAGTCCCAGTTCAACCGGCGGCAGGATCGCGGCCACCGGCGCAACCAGCGCCTCGGGCAGCAGCCGGTAATTGGCCACCACGCCGGGCAACAGGTCACGATGGCGCATTTTCGCCAGCCCGGCCTCGACAAACACGATCCCGCTGCCGATGGCACCGGTCAGCCCGGCTTCGATCAATCCAGTCTGGATAAGTTCGGGGATCATGGTCCTGGCTGCTCTGTCGTTCAGTCAATCACCTGGATCAGGCCCGATCCAGCATTCTTGATGCTCTGTTTGATTTCGCCGGTGGCGGGATCGATCACTTGCGCCG
>JAYTHT010000095.1:0-1798 GCA_043732365.1 Novosphingobium sp.
ACTTTGCGACCTTCGCTGGCCGGGACATTGATTTCAAAGCCGAGTTCGCCGGTAAAGCTGACCCGGAACAGCCGGGTCGGCACGCCTGCGATCATGCCTTCGCGGATCGCCATATGCGGGAATGCCTCGGCACTGACGTCGATCCCATCCATCAGCGACGCAATCACTTCGCGCGCACGCGGGCCCTGCAACGCGATCACCGCCCATTGTTCGGTGGTGGAGGTCAACCAGACGTTCAGGTCGCTCCATTCGGTCTGGAGATAATCTTCCATCATCCCCAGCACGCGCGCCGCACCGCCGGTGGTCGTGGTCAGGTGGAACCGGTCGTCAGCGATCCGCGCCGAGACGCCGTCATCGACGATAAACCCGTCTTCACGCAGCAGCAGGCCATAACGGCAACGGCCGGGTTGCAACGCTTTCCACGGGTTGGTGTACATGCGGTTGAGGAATTCGGCCGCGTCGGGTCCGACCACTTCGATCTTGCCCAGGGTTGAAGCGTCGAAAATACCCACCGATTGCCGTACCGCGCCGCATTCGCGCGCCACAGCGGCGTCCATGGTTTCGCCGCCAATCGGGAAATAGCGCGCGCGGCGCCAGTTTGCGACGTTTTCAAACACCGCGCCTTTGGCCGCGGCCCAATCGTCGATCACCGATTTGCGCACCGGTTGAAACAGCGCATCCTTGTGATGCCCCATCAACGCGCCAAATGTCTGCGGCGTGTACGGCGGACGAAATGTGGTCAGCCCGATTTCGGTCACAGGTCGGCCCAGCGCGCTCGACGCGATCTGCAACCCGTTGAGATTGCTCGTCTTGCCCTGATCCGTCGCCATGCCGTTGGTGGTATAACGCTTGATGTGTTCAATCGAGCGCATGCCCTCTTGCACCGCGAGTTGAATGTCGCGCGCCTTCACATCGTTCTGAAAATCGACGAATGCTTTTTGCGAACCTACCGGCACGGAATTTGGCAGGACCGACGTGATCACGCCCGACCCGAATGACCATTCGCCCGCACCTGCACCGACCGCGCGGCAATTTTCAATCGCCTGCCCCGGCAGATACGCGCCCCATGCTTCATTCCAGACGAGGCTGCCTTTGGAATGGCTCCACAAATGCACACTCGGGGTCCAGCCCCCGGCCATCAGGACCGCGTCGCACGCAAGGGTTTGCGCGGGACCGGTACCGCCCGGCGCAATAGTTACGCCCTTTACAGCAAGGCGCCCGGCGACCGCAGTGATTGCGCTGCCAAGATGCACGGCGATGCCGGCGACGCGTGCTGCGTCAACCAGATTGGCGGGCACATCGGGGCGGATATCGACAATCGCCGTGATCGGGACGCCGACGCCTGCCAGCGCCAGCGCATCGTGCCAGCCGCTGTCGTGTGCGGCCATGACCACGGCACTGCGGCCCACCGCCACGCCATAACGCAGCGCAAGCGTGCGCGCCGCGCCAGCCAGCATCACGCCGGGCACGTCATTACCGTTGAACACCAGCGGGCGTTCGATCGCGCCCTGCGCCAGCACGACTTCGCCCGCGCGGATCCGCCACAGTTTTTCGCGGGGGCCATGCGCGTGGGCTGGCGCCAGATGGTCGGTCAGGTGCTGCGTCGCGCCGACGAAATTCTGGTGGTAATAGCCAAATGCGGTGGTGCGGGACAGCACGGTAATATTAGTCGCCGCTGCCAATTGCGCTTTCAACGCATAAAGCGCGGGCCATTGCGCCGGATCGGACAGCGCGCCGCCGCCCAATTCGTCCTGTTCATCGATCAGGATCACGCGCCCGCCATTTTGTGCCGCTGCTA
>JAYTHT010000096.1:0-17926 GCA_043732365.1 Novosphingobium sp.
CGCATCGTCGGGCACCGTCGCCTCATACGCGATCAGCTTGCCCAGCATCGCCTCTGAATTGGCGCGTGCCGCAATCCGTTCGATATACGTCGTGCGCGCAGAGGCATCGACCAGCGCGAGCACCGCGTCGCGGTGCGCAACGAAGAAATCGAACGCCAATTCGCTGTGAACCAGCGCAACCGAGCTGATCATCGATGCCGACGTGGTCTTGCCCGGCTTGTCGGTCAGTGCCAGATCAAGCGCACGTTTTGCCAAAGCCATATCGCGTGCAGCGCCGAGCTGACCAAAGAAGTCGGACCGCTCCACCGTCGATGTGCTCGCCGTCGCCATCTTGAGCAGCTTGTCCCATTCGGCTGGAGTAGCATTACGCGCAACAATTCCGATCCAGTCCTGTTTCAACGGGCCGTCGAGCGCATGTGGATTGCTGTCCAGCGCGGCAAACCGCCGATGCGCCTCTGTCACCACGCCCGCATCGCCCATATGACCGAGCACCGACACCAGCCCGGATCGCAGCAGCGCATCGGGCACAGTATCGCTTTGGCGTGGGTCATAGCCCAATGCGTCGAGCCGCGGTTGCCACAGCACAATCGCGCGCGCACTCAACGTCGCCTGGCCGGCATCATCACCATCGAGTCTGTCATACAGGCCGTCAAACCGGCTGATCGCCAGGTCGGCCACGCGCGCATTGGCGGTATTGGGCACCGCCGCCAGCATGTTGAGCGCGCCGCCCATCGGTTGATACCCGGCATAACCCAGTTCGAGCTGATCTGCGACCAGGCCCATCTGATCGATCGGCGCGAATTGCAGCAGAGCATGCGTCAGTGCGGTCTGCGCTGCGGGCGCATACAACGACCGGTAATAGCCCAGTTGCCCCGCGTTGATTACGACCGGACCACAACCATCAAGTGTCAAAGTCGCTTTGCCATCGGCCAGGATCGACCGCACCGGCGCTCCCCCACCGACCGACACCAGCAATGGCACGTGCCAGCGCCGGGTCGATGGTTCACCGACGCGATCACGCGTAAATTCGTCCTGCTTCAGCGACAGCGTGGTCTTGCCATTGGCGCATTGTTCATCGGCCACGCGCACCAGCGGAATGCCTGGCTGGGTAGTGAAGTCGGTGGCAATCGTGGTCAGCCCCGCAGCGCCCGCCGCTTCTACCGCCGACCACAGTTGGGCGGTGTGGCTGTTGCTGAACTTGTGCGCGGCCATGTACGAACGGATGCCATCGCGCCAGGTGTTTTCACCGGCATAGGCCTCCAGCATCGCAAGCACTGCCTCGCCCTTTTGGTATGTGATCGCATCGAACGCCTGGTTCGCTTCATCGACGGTGCGAATATGCTGCACCACGGGGTGCGTGGCGCGGAATGCATCGAGACCCATCGCCGCTTCGCGCCCCGAAACCCGCGTCAGCAATTCGAACCAGTCGGGGTGAAAATGGTCGATCGCCTTGTTTTCCATCCAGCTGGCGAACCCTTCGTTCAGCCACAGATCGTCCCACCAGGCCATTGTCACCAGATCGCCAAACCACTGATGCGCAACTTCGTGCGCCTGCGCCACGGCAATGAATTCGCGCGATTGCGGCGACGTGGTTTTCGGATCATCGAGCAGATCGCGCTGGAACGTGAACACCGCGCCCCAGTTTTCCATCGCCGAGAAAAATTCCGACTGACCCGGGCCAGCGATGTTGTCGATTTTGGGCAGCGGGTATTTCTGGCCGAAATAGCCGTTGTAATAGGGGATCAGCGCGGCCAGCTCGTTCACTGCAAAGCGCGCCTGTTCGCCACTGCCGCGCGGCGACACAATGCCCGCCTCGACCGTGCCGAAATCATTGGTGGCGGTGGTCATCCTGGTCATGCGTTCAAAATCGCCGGCGCCAAAAAACAGCAAGTATGACGCCATTTTGGGCGTGGTCCGGAATGTGACCTTTTTCAGGCCGGGACCATCTGCGTCTTCGTGCGCGATCGGCATGTTGCTGACCGCCAGCCGGTCGGCGGGGACCACCACCGACAGATCAAACGTCGCCTTGTACGACGGTTCATCGAACATCGGCGCGAACTGACGCGCATAGCTTGGCTCAAACTGGGTGAACAGTGCACGGGTCGGTTTGCCATCGGCGCCGTTGTAATCGAGCGCGAACAAACCGTCGGCTTGCGTGTCGATCTTGCCGGTATAGCTGCCTTCGACGCGGTAACTGCCGGGCGCAATCATCGCGGGCGCTGCCAGCTTTACCGTCTGCTCCTTGTCATCATAGCTGGTCGCGAGCGGAGTGATATGGCCATCTGTGGCAACGAGCGAGGCTTTGCCCAGCTTGAGCGCGACGGCGTTGAGCACGATCGCATCGGTCGCCTGCGGCACGACGATATCGATCGCAAATGTGCCGTTAAAGGTCAGCGCGCCTGGATCGGGGCGGATCGAAATCGCATAATGGCTGGGGATCGCGCTGTGCACCAGCGTGCCGTCCGCGGGAAATGCAGCACTGGCCGGATTGGACGTGTCGGCATGGGCGACGACGCTCATCGAAAGAGCGGACCCCGCAAGTGCCAGACCAGCGAATGTGCGCGCGAACGAATTGCAGTTATGAGGACGTGACATTGGCAGCCTTGTCGCAAACCGCCGCCAGATTAGGCAGCAAGATCACAGGTGCCTAGCAAGAGGATGGTTGCAATGGCAATCAGATTTGCTGCGCAACATCGACCGACCGTCGAAAACGACCGACCAGCGACATCAACGATCTGGCTATCTTTGTGTCTGACCCGAAACTCGCTCTTTCGCGAGTTTCGCACCCAAACTCTAAGCCAGCGGCACGCGCAGTGTTGCCCGCAGGCCGATAACAGTGGCGCGGTCAAGATGCCTGGGGTCATGCCGGTTCATCAGCGTCAGCGAACCGCCATGTTGATCCGCGATCGCGCGCGCAAGAGTGAGGCCCAGCCCGGTACCGCCGGTTGCGCTGTTGCGCGATGCCTCCAGCCGGGTGAACGGTTCCATCATCCGGGCAATATCGCCTTCGGGAATGCCCGGGCCATCGTCTTCGACAACCAGGACCGCATCGCGTCCATCGCGGACCAGCGTGACCCGCGCGCGATGGCCATACCGCAGCGCATTGGACACCAGATTACGCAGCGCGCGGCGCAGCCAGGTCGCGCGGACCGGCGCGACCATGCGATCGGCATCGCCCAACACGACATCGTCGCCCATGTCTTCGTATTCGCCGATTATGTCGGCGACGAGCGCGTACATTTCGGTCGCCTCGATCGGATCCGACGGGCGGCCGACGCGGGCGAGCGACAAGATATCGTCGAGCGACCGGTTGATATCCTCGATCGTGGCGGCCATGCGGCCGCGTTCGACATCATCCTCGACCGCCTCGATCCGCACACGCAACGCGGCCAGCGGCGTTTTCAGATCGTGACCGATCGCGCCCAACATCACGTCTTTTTCGTCGAGCAGCGCGCCGATCCGTGCCTCCATCGCGTTGTGCGCGATGATCAGCCTTTGAATATCGTCGGGCCCTTGCGGTTCCAACTGGTCGGAAATCCCCGCGATCAGGCCGGTGATCAGGCGGGGCGAAGCGGCAAAGTTTTCCAGCCGATTGGTCAGCGCGCGCAACGGGCGCGTGATCCGCCGCAGGATCAGGCCAACCGCACCGACCAGCAGGATATACGTCAGGATCGTCTGGCGCAGCAGGCCAAACACCAATTGCTGTTCATTGGCGGGCATGAACGTGCGCACGGTCAACCATGTGTGATCGGGCTGCAATTGCGAGGCAACCACCAGTCGGGGCATCACATCATCGCCCGAAAGCCTGAACCGCGCCCACAAGGCCGACAGCGCATCGTGCAAGGCCGGATCCTTTGCCGGGTCGCGTTCTACCACCAACAATTTGCCCGGCAGTTCGCCTTGCGCGATCAGCACATCCCGCAATTGGGTTTCAACTTCGCCCAAGTGGCGGTCACCCGCCTGTTCTGGCGAAACCTTGTCGATGCGCACATGCAACGCGCGGGGCAAACGCATACGGTCATCGGGCGGCCCTGCGCCAGGCACGCCAAACCGATCAGGTCGCCCGCCGGGCCCTCGACCGCCCAAGGCATTGCGGCCCATAGTGTCGCGGGCCATATTATCACGAGGAGGCCCCCACAAATCGGCAGGCTGATGCTGGCCACCTGGACCTCGATCTTGGCCCGGGTCCGACCCGGGATTGGGCATTAACACCCGATCGCCCAGCATGCGCATTGCCGCGCCGGTAACAATCGTTGCGATATGACGCTGATGCACTTCGTGCCAGATCAGAAACGCCGACAACGCCTGCGCAATCAGCAGCGCGACCGCGATCGACAGCAGAATCTGGCCCTGAAGGCTGCGAAGCCAAGACCAGGAACCCAGGCTGCGAAGCAAAGACCAGGAACCCATGCTGCGCAGCCAGCCACAAGAAAACAGACGACGTACCGCGTTCAATCAAGCGCCGCGATCTTGCGCACTTCGGCAGCGAGCATATAGCCACCGCCCCACACGGTCTGGATCAATTGCGGATTGCGGCTGTCGGGCTCGATCTTGCGGCGCAACCGGCTGATCTGATTATCGACCGCGCGATCGAACAGATGCGCTTCGCGGCCCTGCACCATATCGAGCAGGCGATCGCGATCGAGCACCTGGCGCGGATGATCCAGAAACGCCAGCAGCAGGCGGAACTCGGCCGAGGAAATCGACACGACCGCGCCTTCGGGGTCGATCAGCCGCCGCTTCAACGGATCGAGCCGCCAGTTTTCAAATTCATAGACCACCGCTTCGCCCGCTTCGGTCGGGGTGCGGCCCGCGCGGCGCAACACGCTGCGGATGCGCGCGACCAGTTCGCGCGGATCGAACGGTTTGACCACATAATCATCGGCGCCAATTTCCAGCCCGACGATACGATCGGTCGATTCGCCGCGCGCGGTGATGAAAATCACCGGCATCCGCTTCGTTTCGGCCAGATGGCGGCATAACGACAGGCCGTCTTCGCCCGGCATCATGATGTCGAGCAGGACCATATCATAGTTCGCTGAAGCGATGCTCGCGCGTGCTTCGGCGGCGTTCCCCGCCTGCGTAACCACAAATCCCTGCTTGGTAAGGTACGCCGCCAGCGGTTCACGCAATGCGGTTTCGTCATCGACGAGCAGGATTTCGGTACAGGATGGTTCGATCATCCTGTCGTTCTTATCCGATTGGCCACCACGTTCCAGTGCTGTGATCATCGCGTGGTCCGATCACTGGCCTGCGGGAAAGGGAGGCTGTGGCATGTCGCCATGGTCATGGCTCCAATCGCCATGATGTGGCCCGTGGCCGTAATGATGTTGTCCGTCACCATGTTGCCGGCGCACGGCACGCATTTCTTCGTGCGACAGTTTGCCATCATGGTTGGTATCGATTTTATCAAAACGCGCTTTTATCGCGGCATCGAATGCCACGCGGGTGATAACCCCGCCGTTGCGCGCATCGTGCATCACGGGTCCGATAATCGCCATGGCCATCATGCGGCCATGCGGGTGGTCCGTATGATCCTGGCCCCCACCATGCCGACCCATGCGCCCGTCCATGCCGAAGCCATCATGCCCGTGCCCCCCGTCCGGGCCGGGGTGGTCGTGTGCTTTCCATTCGGCTTCGCGCGCGTGCACATGCGCCAGGAATTCATCCTTGCTGACCATGCCATCGTGGTTCGTATCCCACTGGGCAAAGCGTTCGAGCAGGCGCGCATCGCGATCGGCGCCATCAATCTTGCCATCATGATTGGCATCCAGCCGATCCCACACTTTGGCCGCGTCTGCCTGGAATTCGGCAAAAGTCAGCTCGTGCGGCGGCGGCGCAGGCGGTGCACTCATCGTCTGGGCGGCGATCGCCAGTGTCGATGTCGCCAGCGTGGCAAAGGCAACACCTGCCCAAAATACCGTGTTCATAGCCTCGATCGCTCCTGGGACAACATGGTGTGATGCCCTGGCAAAACCGGATCACACTGTGTGGGGCGAAAGTCGCGGTGCGGTGCCGGGGCCATGGCAGGGGGGGTGCTGGCCCGGGTGGAACAGGGGGCTGTATATCAACCGCCCCGCGACTTTCTGATCGAGGATATAGGATGAAGTTGTCGCCGAACTATGCCGGATAGCGGGGTTTATTGTCGCATAGTGTCGCAGTGGGGCAAATCAGGCCCCAGCTCGATCAGGCACCACCAATGATAAAGGCATTCAGCTTGTTGCCATCGGGATCGCGAAAGTACGCGGCATAAAACATGTCGCCTGCTCCGCGCACGCCTGGCGCGCCTTCGTCGGTCCCGCCATTGGCCAGGGCCAGCGCGTGGATCTGGTCGACCTGTGCCCGATTGGCTGCATCGAGTGCGACCATCACGCCGTTGCCGACGGTGGCCGGTTTGCCGTCGAACGGGAATGTCACGCCAATCCCGGGTGCGCCACCTTCAACGCCGTAAATGATCATCGTGTCCGTCGTGGACATGCACCCGGTGCCCAGCACGCCGCAATCGGATCATAGAACCGCCCCGAACGCGCAAGATCGGTGGTTCACACAGTGACATATCCAAGCATCGCACGCGCCTTTCCCGGTAGATTTCATCGCCGACCGAACGACTCGGTCAAAATGGAACATATCACGAACAAATATCACATCACAACGGTGCTGTTGCCGGGTCCAGCCAGGCTCGCGCCGCGCCGTCAAGCAAGGGCGCCAGCAGCGCATGCACTTGCGCATGATAATCATCGATCCAGTCCCGTTCGCCCGCATTGAGCAGCGCCAGATCGATCAGCCGCCGGTCGATCGGCACATGGGTCAATGTCGCAAAGCCCATGAACGCGCCTTCGGCCCCCGGGATTGTGCGACTTTCGACCAGCACCAGATTTTCGATGCGAATGCCGTATTCGCCCGCGCAGTAATAACCCGGTTCGTTCGACACGATCATGCCGGGCAGCAATTCGTGCCCGGTGCCCGCCTGCCCGCCTTGCGCTTTGGCAATACGCTGCGGCCCTTCGTGCACCGCCAGGAAACTGCCCACGCCGTGCCCGGTGCCGTGCGCATAATCGAGCCCTGCCTGCCACAGGAACTGCCGCGCCAGCACGTCGAGCTGCGCGCCATTGGTCCCTTGCGGAAACACTGCGCGGGCCAATGCGATATGCCCCTTGAGCACGCGCGTAAACCGGTCGCACAATTGCGCTGGCGGCGCGTCGGGGCCGATCCACACGGTGCGCGTGATATCGGTGGTGCCATCGCGATACTGCCCGCCCGAATCGACCAGATAGACGCTGTTTGGCATCAGTGCGCGGTTGGTCGCCTCTTCGGCGCGGTAATGCACGATCGCCCCGTTGGGCCCGGCGCCCGATATCGTGTCGAACGACAGATCGATCAGCGCATTGGTCGCGCGCCGTTCACTCTCCAACCGGTTTGACGCCGACAATTCGGTCAATGCGCCGGTCGGCGCGGTCTGTTCCAGCCAGTGCAGGAACCGCACTTCGGCGGCACCATCACGCGCCTGTGCGGCACGCTGGCCCGCGATTTCAACCGGGTTTTTCACCGCCTTTGGCACGATCACGGGATCGAGCAGGGGCACAATCGTCGCGCCATCCAGCGCCTGAAAGATCGCGGCAACACTGCGATCAGGATCGACCGCCACCCGCTTGCCCGCAAGCGCAGCCAGCGCGGGGACAAATCCATCGCGCGCAACAACCCGAACCCTGTCGCCCAGATGCGCAATCAGGTCCGGCGTGACTTTTTCGGGCGCGATGAACAAATCCGCGCTGCCATCGGCATGGACCAGCGCAAATGACAGCGCGACCGGCGTACGATCGACATCGGCGCCGCGGATATTGAACAGCCACGCGACCGAATCGAGCGCGGCGATCACCACTGCATCGCACCCGTGTTCGCCCAGCCAGCGCGCGACCGCCGCGCGTTTGTGGGCGCTATCGACGCCGGCAAATTCCAACGGATGTGGCACTGCGGGCGCTGCCGATGGCGCCGGCCGATCGGCCCACACGGCATCGACCGGATTGGCACCTGTTGCAATCAGTTCGCCGCCGCCTGGCGCCAGCGCGCGCGCCACGGCATCGACCCAGCCGCGCGTGTGCAGCCATGGGTCATAGCCGATGCGCGCACCGGCGGGCGCATTGGCCGCCAGCCAGCCCGAAACGCTGACACCCGGAACTTGTTCAAACCCGTAAAACCGCGCATCGACCTGGTCGCGCACCTGCAACGTATAGCGCCCGTCCACAAACATCGTCGCGGTGTCGCGCAACACCACCGCCGTGCCCGCCGACCCGGCAAACCCGGTCAACCATTCCAACCGCCGGGCATACGCGCCGACATATTCGCTCATGTGTTCATCACACAGCGGCACTACAAATCCATCGAGATTTTCGGCAACCAGGGCTTTGCGGAATGCCGCCAGCCGGGCCTCATGCGTGTTCATCAGCATCGCGATAATCCATCAAGGAGGTTGCGCCCGGCCTTGCCGGAATCATAGCAGCACCATAGATGCACTGCATGTCCAACACCACCCCGCCCGTTGCAGAACGGCGCCCGACCACATTTACCCACCATGGCGTGAGTGTAACCGATGATTACGCCTGGCTGCGCGATCCCGCCTATCCCGAAGTGACCGATGCCGACGTGCTGTCGCACCTGGCGGCGGAAAACGTCTGGTTTGCCGATGCGATGGCCGCCCAACAGCCGCTGACCGATCACTTATTCACCGAAATGCGCGGCCGCATTAAAGAGGCCGATCGTTCGGTCCCGCAAAAAGACGGCCAATTCCTGTATTGGGTCGAGTACGAAGCCGGCGCCGAATACAAAAAATGGTGGCGTCGCCCGGTCGCAAGCTCCGCTGATGCCCCCGATGGCGCTTACGATATCGGTAACGATATCGGCCCCGATGACACCAGCGCGGACGAACTGATTCTCGATGAAACCGTGCTGGCGCAGGGCAAGGACTATTTCCGGCTCGGCGCGATTTCGGTGTCGAACGACGGGCGGCTGCTCGCCTGGGCAATTGACGATGACGGGTCGGAACGGTTTGTCGCGCGGATCAAAGTGATCGCGAGCGGCGAAGTCATGCCCGACGAAATCCCCGACACGCTGTCGGGCCTCGTCTGGACCAGCGATGACAGCGGGTTTGTCTATGCGCGGGTCAACGACCATTGGCGCACCGATACCGTGCTGCTCCACCGCTTGGGCACCCCGGCCAGCGACGACCAAGTGCTGTTTCATGAAGCCGATGAAGGATTTCGGGTTGGCGTCGGGCTGTCGGCGAGCGAACGCTGGATGATCCTGGCGACAGGCGATCATGAAACCAGCGAAGCGTGGCTGGTCCCCGCCGCCGACCCGGTCGCACCGCAAATTCTCGTGCGCGCGCGCGCAGCCGGGGTCGAATACGATGTCGACGTCTATGACCTGAACGACGGCAGTGATCCGACATTGTATATCCACACCAACGACACCCATGAAAATTTCCGGCTGGCGACCGCTTCGCTGTCCCATCCGGGCGAATGGACCAGCCTGGTCGAAGGGACCGAAGATTTCTATCTGACCGGGTTTGACTTATTCCGCGATTTCTATGTCACCGAGGGCCGCGTGCGCGGCCTCGACCGGATCGAAGTGCGCTATTACGACGATCCGGCGCGGATCGAGCCGATTGCGTTTCCAGAAGCCAGTTATGAAGCGGGCCTGTCGGACAATCCCGAATGGACCAGCACCAGCCTGCGGCTGACGTATGAATCGATGATCAGCCCCGCGACGGTGTTTGATTACAACGTCGCCGCTCGCACGCTCGCCCCGCTGAAAGTCCAGGAAATCCCGTCGGGCTATGACCCGGACCTGTATTGGACACAACGGCTGGAAATCCCGGCGCGTGACGGTACTTTGGTGCCGGTGTCGGTCATGGCGCGAAAGGATCGCGTGCCAGATACGGCCCCACATGCACCCGCGCCACTCTATCTCTATGGCTATGGCGCCTACGGCATGGCGATCGGGCCGGGCTTTTCGACCGGGCGGCTCAGCCTGGTTGATCGCGGCATGGTGTTTGCCATCGCGCACATCCGCGGCGGGGATGACCTTGGGCGGCGCTGGTACAAGGACGGCAAGCTCGACAAGCGCACCAACACGTTCAACGACTTTGTCGATGTCGCCAAAGGCTTGATCGATCGCAGGCTGACGGCACCGGGGCGGATCGCGATCAGCGGCGGATCGGCGGGCGGCGAACTGATGGGCGCGGTGATCAATTCCAACCCCGATCTGTGGGGCGCGGTCGTCGCGCATGTACCATTTGTCGATGTGTTGAACACGATGCTCGACGAAACTTTGCCGCTGACTCCGGGGGAATGGCCCGAATGGGGCAATCCCATCGAGGACAAAGCCGCGTTCGATCTGATCCATTCGTATTCGCCGTATGATCAGGTGCGCGCGCAGGCCTATCCGCCGCTGATGGTGACGGCCGGGTTGAACGATCCGCGCGTCACGTATTGGGAGCCGGCCAAATGGGTCGCAAAGCTGCGCGAGATGAAAACCGACGACAATGTGCTGCTATTGAAAACCAACATGGGCGCGGGCCACGGCGGCAAATCGGGCCGGTTTGAAAGCCTGAAGGAAACCGCCGAGGAATTCGCATTTATCCTGTGGCAATTGCAGTTGACCCTCCCCACGTCTGATCAATCCGATGTCTGATCAATCCGATGTCTGATCAATTCGATGTCTGATCAATTCGATGCCTGATCGCTATCACATGGCCTTTACCGCCGATGCCGCTGACATCGACGAGCTGGGCCATGTCAACAATGCGGTATGGGTGCGCTGGATGGAACGGATCGCGGTGGCGCATTGGGACAGCGACGCCGCACCCGAACACCGCGACCGCTACATCTGGGTCGTGACCCGGCACGAGATCGATTATCGCGGCAATATCAAGGCGGGCGAAACCGCGATGGCGGAAACGGTCATTCCCGAGGGCCCGACCGGCGCCCGTTTCGACCGTTGCACCACATTTCGGGATACCAGTGGCCGGACGCTGGTCGACGCACGCACCACATGGGCGCTGATCGACCGTGCGAGCGGACGATTGGCACGTGTCACAGCAGACATCGCGGCCCCGTTTCGGCCTTAAATTATAACGGGTCGGATAACGGCACAGCCTTGGGCTTGCGCTTTGCGCGTGGCGGGGCACTATCGCGCAGTTCCAGCATCGACCCGGGTTCGTCCAGGCCATGTTCGGCGCGCAGTTGCAGCTTGAATGCGGCAACCGCGCCTTCGTCATCGAGATGCCGCACAGGAAAACGCCGGATGATCAGATCACCCAGCGTATCAAACAATGTCAGCGTCCGCCCCGAAGTCGTTTCAACCAGCCGCGACACATCGAGCCCATTGGACAACGTCCAGTTTTCGCGATCCCAACTGACGACGGTGCGCTGGCAATAGCGGCACGTGCTGCTGACCGCGCCGTCGCTTTGGCGCTGACGGGCGCGCGCCGGGCGATGCACCCGGGTAAACCAGCACTGCGTCAACGCTTCCATACGCGCATCACTTTCCCGTCAGGCAGGCCCTGTTTCGAAAGGGATGACCGGCAAGCCGTCCGCTTGGAATGGAGGAGGTACAACCCGCCGATCATGCCAATAGAACGGCCCCCGCGCGGTGTGGTTAAGGGCTGGGTGGCATTGCCCCGCGGTCGCATCCATCCAGGCTCGCCTCGGGCACGTTATTCCGGAGTCCGCGACCGAGTTTCAAGAGCACGCAATTCCGCTTTGAGTTGCTCATGCTCCCCGTCAGGTGCCGGATATCGGCACAGCGTCAACCGCGGTGTCCAATCGGCACACCGAGGATGAATTTGACGATCAGGCGATCGGCATTGCCGCCATAGCCCCTGCCGATGCCGGCATTGAAATCCCATCGGCCCAGATGGGTATCCGCAGTCAGAAATGTCGATTGATCATAACGCGAAACCTGCCCAAACGACCGCAATGATCCCGCGCCATTGAAAGTCTCGATACCAAGCGTCAGCGCCTTCGACAGCTTGTAGCCCAGCTTTTCATCCAGATCGACTGTCGCGGGGCCTGGATGCGGGCCGGACAGTGCGAAATCGATATTGGCATTGACCGCTGCCAGCCAATGTTCGCTACGCCAACCGCCAATCAGCTTGACTTCGTTATTCCAGTGATGGTCGTCGATCTGGCGATCGGACCAGCCAATTTCATAATTTGCGCCCCAGTAAAAGCCCTCCTCGCCATGGGGCGCCAGCCATTTCACCCGGAACTTGACCCCGTCGGCGCGCAGTTTGCCACCGGGCGCGATCGTGGCCAGCGGCAAATAGGCCCCAGCCTCGAAACCGTTGCCCAGCCCCAGCGACCATTCGGGCGTCACACGCCAACGGTGCAGTGTCGGTTCGCCGCCAGGAAACGCAGGCCCCGCAACGCCCTGCGCCACGTCATTGATATGCACGTCCAGCCCCGGTTGGCCAGCTGCGTTGAGTTCGTCCATGTAGACCTGGATTTCCTCGGGCGCAGCCCGGGCCATTGCCGGACTCGCCAATCCTACAAAAACGCAGGCCCATTGCAGTTTACGCAGCATTTACGCACTCCTTAACGTCGTGGTCTGCCGCCGCAGCAATGTCGGGTTGAAAATTTGGCCGAAGATTACCGGCTCGCGCGGCCTCAATGCTGACCGTGTTGCAGCGCGGTATCGATTTGCCAAGGATATTTATGGGCAAGCCAGCAATGCCTGGCCCGCCCGATAACCCCTGCCGTCACCGCCAAGAGCGTGGGCGCGCTGGATGCGCCGGGTTTCGGCACTGGCGACGGATTCGGGTGACGCGGATTACGGCGTCAATTAGTTGCGGCGTCACTGTAGTCCGAGGTAATGCGCGTGGCCTCCCATTCTTTATAGGTCCGCCGGGTCTGCGCATTGATCCATTCGGTTGTGCCATTGGCAGGCCGACCATCCACCACGGCAGCAGCCGCACTGGGACTTTGGAAGGCATAGCTTTGCGTGAAGACACAGCGCCCTACCTCTTCCCGCAGGACGCCAGATCGTTTCAATTCGGCATGCAACAGGCCATAGCCATGCGCCGTGACAGCCTTGCTCTCCCAGTTCAGCCGCGCTGTTGATCCCTCTTCCACGATGAATGCACCGCCTTGCAACACTGCAGAGGCAGTCAGACCGTGTTTCCTGTTCTCCAGCACGAAACGGGCCTCGCTATCCTCCGCTTCTGGCGTGGGTTGGGCTGGAGTAGGGCTAGCCTTGGTGGCGGGGCGTGTGCGCTGGATGAACATGTCGACCCGCACGGCGGGCAGCACTGTCAGCAGGTTGTCCAGAAAGGCTTCCATCTTGGCGGTATCGGCCTCGCTGAGGGAGGGCACAAGTGGCGTGGTGCCGTTGTCCAGCGGCAAGCGGCCAATCCGTTTTGCCTCGCTGATCAGGCGGGCTTCCAGATAACGGACATGGGCCTTGTTCAGCTTGTTGCCAGCGGTGGTGATGAACACCACGCTTGTCCACCAATCTTTGTTCAGATCATGGCTTTTCAGCCGTTGGCCGACATCGTCGCTCTCGCCGATATAGGCAATCGGCTCACCATCCTGCTCACCTAGGAGCAGATAGACACCTGTGCATTTCGGCTCTGGCCGGCGCAACGCATCGGCAAGCTGGGTGCGCGGCGCCATCAGCACATGGCCCGTCCAGTTGTACAGTTCCGCCGTCAACATGCCGTCGGCATGGCCGTCGATGTAGAACAGTTCGAGGCTGCGGCCCACCGCTCTGGTCATTGCGCGGTCACCCCCTCGTAAATCACAACGGATTGCCGTCCTTGTCGCGATAAATCTCGCGGCGTCCGACGTGATTTGGCGGGCCGACAAAGCCGTCGGCTTCCATCCGTTCGATCCATTTTGACGCCGTGTTATAACCGACGCCCATCTGGCGCTGGATCCAGCTGGCCGACGCTTTCTGGCTTTCGAATACCAATTGGCACACCTGGCGGTATTTGCGTTCGTCGGGGCTGTCCGATGCGGTGGCATCGAGATCTTCAAAGCCGAAACCGCCGTCGGCGGGTTCTTCGGTGACCGAATTAACGTATTCGGGCGTGCCCTGTTTGCGCCAGTGATCGGCGATGCGTTCGACCTCTTCGTCGGACACAAACGGACCATGCACGCGTTTAACCGGGTCGGTGTTGGGTTTGTACAGCATGTCGCCTTTGCCCAACAGCTGTTCGGCGCCCTGTTCGCCCAGGATCGTGCGCGAATCGATGCGGCTGGTCACCGCAAAGCTGATCCGCGTGGGGAGATTGGCCTTGATCACGCCGGTGATCACATCGACCGACGGGCGCTGGGTCGCCATGATCAGGTGGATGCCGGCGGCACGGCTTTTTTGCGACAGCCGCTGGATCAGCACTTCGATTTCCTTGCCGCACTGGACCATCAGATCGGCGAGTTCGTCGACGATCACCACGATCTGCGGCAAAGTCTGGTAATCGAGCTGCTGTTCTTCGTACATTTCCTCGCCGCTGTCGGGATCAAACCCGACCTGGATGCGGCGGCCCAGCGGTTTACCCCTGGACGCGGCGGCGCGGACTTTTTCGTTGAAGCCCGACAGATTGCGCACGCTGATCGAGCTCATCTGGCGATAGCGGCGCTCCATTTCCTCGACCGCCCATTTCAGAGCGCGCACCGCTTTGGCAGGCTCGGTCACCACCGGCGACAGCAAATGCGGGATGTCGTCATAGCTTTTGAGTTCGAGCACTTTGGGATCGACCAGGATCAACCGGCATTCCTGCGGGGTCAGCCGATACAGCAGCGACAGCAGGATGCAGTTAAGCCCGACCGATTTGCCCGACCCGGTCGTCCCGGCAACGAGCAAATGCGGCATCGACGCCAGATCGGCCACGATCGGTTCGCCGGTGATGTCCTTGCCCAGAATGATCGGCAGCAAACCCTTTGAATTCACAAATTTGTCGCACGCGACCAGTTCGCGGAACGAGACCATGTCGCGCACCACATTGGGCAATTCGATGCCCATCACGGTGCGCCCCGGGATCGCCGACACGCGCGCCGAAACCGCGCTCATATTGCGGGCAATATCGTCGGCCAGACCGATCACCCGGCTCGCCTTGATCCCCGGCGCGGGTTCGAGTTCGTACATCGTGACCACCGGCCCGGTGCGCACGGCCATGATCTCGCCCTTGACATTGAAATCGTCGAGCACGTTTTCGAGCAGGCGGGCGTTGCGTTCCAGCGCCAGCTTGTCGATTTTCGGCGCGGTGCTGACGACCGGTTCGTCCAGCAAGTCGATCGGCGGCAGTTCGTATTTGTCAAACAGATCGCCCTGCCGCGCCTTTTGCAGGGGGGCGGGCGCGGGCGAACGGCTGGGGTCGGTGATTTCGGTGGTACGGCGCGGCGCGGTGGATGCCGCCTTGGGCGCGCGCGTTTCGTCGAATGACGGTGCGAATGCCGCGTCGCCATTTATGGTCCCGCTTTTGGTGCGCGCCGCGCGTGGCGCAGTTTCGATCTGCGCCGCGTCGTCGTCCGCATCGGCATTATACATCCGGCGCCGGGGCAGCAGGGCAAGCGGATTGAACCGCCAGCCTTCGAGCAAAAACACCCGGCCACCCAGCGCCAGTCCCACAGCGCCGATCAGCAAAGCCAGGCCAAAGCTGACCCAGCCCGCAAGGCCGCCAGCAAAATGCGCCAGCCAATGCACGCCGCCCGCACCGATCAGCCCGGCCATGCCCCCGGTCCCGGCGGGCAGAGCCCCGCCCGGCCGGTTCAGCGTCAGGGCCAGCGCGGCATCGATCAGCATGGTCGCCAGCGCGAGCATCAGCGCCAGCCGCCACCACGCAACCGGCACCGGCATGTCGGCGTCGTCTTCGGTTTCTTCGATCAGGTCGCCGGTGCCATCCCACAGCCGCCGCGCCAGAATGAACAGCAGCGGCAGGACAAGCGCACCCGGCAGGCCAAACACCATCAGCACGCGTTCCGCCAGCCAGGCGCCGCCCAGCCCCATCCAGTTTTCAATCGGACTGCCCGATGCGGTCGAACCCGACGGATCGGTCTGGGTATAGCTGACCAGCGCCAGCGCCAGAAACACCAGCACGGCAAACAGCAGCGTGCCGCCGATCAGTTCGGCACTGCGCCGCATCGACCGACGCAAGATCGCGCGCCAATCCGATCGGACATTGTGTCCCCCGGGCCCACTGCCCTTACGCGCCGGAGTGACTGCCCGCGATGCCATACCTGCTAAATCCTTTGTGAACTTGCACGCTTTATGCGCCATGACAGGTGGAATCGTCAAGAATCCAGGGATTTTCCGCGATTCACCCAATTCCGCCAGTTTTCATGCCAGCCCATCGACTGCGGCAAAACCATGCAAAAAAACCGTGCAAAATGGGCAGCGCGGTATCCTGCCCGCGCCGAGGCGGATTCAGGATGGCCGCGGTCATCCCTCATCGGTATAGCACCGTGCATGACTGCCGCCATCCATCTGAACGATGCCAACCTTTCGCCGCTGGGCGCGATCCACAGCCGTATCGCGCGTGCCGCCGCATTGGCCGGGCGCAAAGCCGAAGATGTGACTCTCGTGGCGATCTCCAAAACGCAATCTGCCGACGCCATCACCCCGCTGATCGTGCAAGGCCAGCGCGTGTTCGGCGAAAACCGCGTGCAAGAGGCGCAAGCCAAATGGCCCGCGCTGATCGAGGCGAGCCCCGACATCCGCCTGCATCTCGTCGGCCAGTTGCAATCGAACAAAGCCGAAGACGCGGTGCGTCAGTTTGACGTGATCCATTCGCTGGACCGCGCCTCGCTGGTTGCGGCGCTGGCCCGCGCGATGGACAAAGCCGGCCGCCGCGTGCCGTTGTTTGTCCAGGTGAACATCGGCGCCGAAGACCAGAAAGGCGGCTGCGCGATCGGCGAAGTGCCCGATTTGCTGGCCCAGGCGCGCACTGCCGACTTGCCACTGGCCGGGCTGATGTGCGTCCCGCCAGCGGGAATTGAGGCTGCGCCGTTTTTCGCGCTGCTGGGCAAGATCGCGATGGACAATGGCCTGACTGATCTGTCGATGGGCATGAGCGACGATTTCGAAACCGCCGTCATGCTCGGCGCAACGCATGTCCGCATCGGGAGCGCGCTCTTTGGCGCGCGTCAACCATGAACATCAGCGCGCTCTTTGGCGCGCGCCAGCCATGACCATCAGCGCGCTCTTTGGCGTGCACCAACCATGATTACGGCGACGGCCCTGATCGCATTTGTGCCGGTCGCCGCAGTGCTGACGGTCACGCCAGGCACCGATACCATGCTGGTTTTGCGAACCGCTGGCCTTGGCGATCTGCGCTCCGCAGGGCGTTCCGGCGCGGACTGCTGACCAATTTGCTCAACCCCAAAGTCGGGGTGTTCTACCTGACGCTGCTGTCACAGTTTCTGCCGCCCGGCACGCGTGAGGCGGGCGCCGGGCTCATGCTCGCAGGCGTCCACGTCATGCTGACCCCGGTGTGGTTTGCCGCGCTGATCGGCTTTGCCCGCACTCTTACGCCGATCATGGCCAAAACTGCCTTTGCCCGGTGGATCGACCGGGTGTGCGGGCTGGTCTTCATCGGTTTTGGCGCCAAACTCGCACTCCGTTAAGCGGTTTTGGTGTGCTGCATCGCTTGTGCAAAAAACCGGTTCCCGCTTTTTTGCGCGACGCCTACCCTTCGATGCCTTCGCCATGGCGTGCCAATTCGTCGCCGACGAGCGTCACAACATGCAACAGATTGGTCGACCCCGGGGTACCAAATGGGACGCCTGCCAGCGCGATCAGCTTTGACCCGGCGGTGCCGAACCCGTGGCGCAACGCCATCCGCTTGCCCTTGGCGATCATTTCCTCAAAGCTGCCGATGTCGCGCGTGCTGACCGCATGCGCGCCCCACAGCAGGCCGAGCCGGCGCGCGGTG
>JAYTHT010000097.1:0-1790 GCA_043732365.1 Novosphingobium sp.
TCTGACGTTATGCGCGCATTCGGCGTGGCGGCGTTGACGACGAAAATCAACGGTTTGCCTGCGCGATCGCACAATTCGACAGTTGCGCCCACGGCGCGCAAATCATGCGGGCTGGGCCGGGTGGGCACCACGATCAATTCGGACACCTGGATCACCGCCTGGATCGCCAGCGTGATCGCGGGCGGCGTATCGATAACCGCCAGTTTGAACCCCTGGCTGCGCAACAGCGCCAGATCGGTCGCAAGCCGCGCGACACTGGTCTGCGCCAATGCGGGATATTCCGCTTCGCGCTCGTTCCACCATTCGGTCAGCGACCGTTGCGGATCGATATCGACGAGTACGACCGGGCCTGCGCCCGCACGTTGTGCCTGGACAGCCAGATGGCCCGACAAGGTGGTCTTGCCAGATCCCCCTTTTTGCGATGCCAGTGCAAGTACGCGCAACGCAGTTCCCCGATTTGATCAAAGTGTGTCGTCATCCCCGGTCCTGTTTCAACCGTGATAAGAACGATTCCATATCTCTCTCAAATTTTGGTTAACGAACCGTCCAAACGGCGCATCTCATGCGAAAAATCGACTATTTTGGGGGTATCGGACCAGTTATTGTGCGATTCTGCACCCGTTTTTGGTGCTGCCCGGTGCGCGTTCGGGGATTAGGACCATGACGCGCGATATAGATTCGTTTACAAGTCTGAATCTGAATTTCGGGTGATCGGGGGGCATATTCGCAATGGGGCATTCGGCAATCGGGCTGGTAGCAAAGCGCATGATCGCGTCAATCGGACTGGCGACAGTTGGGCTGGCCGGGGGGCTCGCATTCGGGGTTACGCCCGCACACGCCGATGTCAGGGAAGGCGTCGATGCGTGGAGCCGGGGCGATTACGACACCGCCGTTGCGCAATGGCAGATCCCTGCCAACAAAGGCGATCCGGACGCGATGTTCAACATGGGCCAGGCCTATAAATTGGGCCGGGGCGTGCCGCGCGACATGGCCAAGGCCGAAGATTATTATCGCCGCGCCGCCCAGAAAGGCCACGTGCGCGCCGCCGACAACTATGGCATCCTGCTATTCCAGACCAGTCGCCAGACCGAAGCGCTGCCGTGGCTGAATGCCGCCGCCGACCGGGGCGAACCGCGCGCGATGTATATCCTGGGGATCGCCGCCTATAACGGGGATTACACACCAAAGGATATGGTCCGCGCGTATGCGTTGATGACCCGTTCCGCCGCGACCGGATTGCAACAGGCGCAAAGCAGCCTGGCTGCGATGAACGACGGCATCCCGCTGGAACAGCGCCAACAGGGCGTCGGGTTGGCCGAAGTGCTTGACCGCAAGGCTGCCGCCAATCGTTCGCGTGAAATGGGTGCGACCGATCTGGGCACAGCGGTGCCGGTCGCGGCGCCAGTCACCGGCGCGCCAATGGCCCCGGCAGCAACCATTCAGCGGCTCGATCTGCCGCCATCGACACTTGCTTCATCCAGCACTGGCCCGACGCGTACTGGCCCGACGAGTACTGGCCCAACAAACACTGGTCCAACAAACACTGGTCCAATTACCGCTGGCGCCTCATACGCTCAGCCGGTCACAATGCCCGCCATCGCCAAATTAGGGCGCCCGCTTGCCGCATCCCGGCCTACGGCACCAAAGCCTGCCAAAATGACGCCCGCTCCAGCGCCCACACCAGCAGCCATGCGCGATAGCGGCGGCGACTGGCGCCTGCAGTTGGGCGCATTTGGTCAAAAGGCGAATGCCGATGCGCTGTGGGGCAAAGTCCACGGTCGGCCCGAAAT
>JAYTHT010000098.1:0-1788 GCA_043732365.1 Novosphingobium sp.
CGTGGAACCGCCGGTCGTAATGGCGATCCCGCCGGCCTTTGGCCGTGGCTGCCAAAGGCTGAGGAACCGTTTGTGCTGCATATCCACAAGGCAGGTCATGCCATCGGTGTTGTGTTGCGCCAGGCGATAAGTTGCAGCAGCGATCAGGTCGCGCGATATCGGCACATCCGGGATACGCCACCGCGTGCCCCCACCACCGGAAAATTGCAAACCGCTGCTATGTCTGGCCGCACCGGGATAGATGACATAGACGCCCGCGCTGCCCCAATTCATATTGATTGAATGGCCGCGCGCGAGATAGGCCCGCATCGCCGGGGCCGAATATTCCGTGACCGCCGCATTGCCGACCCTGGCGTTCCAGGGGGATTGCGCGGAAAACCAGGTCGCGGGCAATGGACCAGTCGCCGGAAAGTCAGCCGCGTGTTCGGCGGCGCGCGGTGCCATGGGCCCGCCGGCGAGAATGGCAAACAGCATCGCGCGCACGATCGGCCCGGTCATGCCTGGCGTCTTGCGCGAAACAAACAGGCTGGTGATCCAGATCCTGCTCTTCCTCAGCGGAAAGTGGCGCCACGGTATCGCCTGTATCGCCTTGCGGATCTGTCCGCCGGGCGTAAATGGTTGATTGAGCGCCGCATGATAGAGTTCGATATGATCGATATGCCGGTCCAGCCCGGCTGGCATCGCAACGTCGGGGTGTAGCGCGCGAAACTGTTGCACCGATGCGCGAAATTCCCACCCAAGCGGCGGGCATCTGTGCATCGCGCGGTTCGCTGCATCTAGGCGGTAGGTTGCTTTGGCCGAGGGGTCAAACGCGATCGGATGGTGCAGGGCAATCCGGCCCCACAAGTCAAGATCCTCGCCGTGGCTGACGCCGATCTTGAAACCACCCAATTGTGCCAGCACGTCACGACGGACGCAGATTGTCGAGGTGTAGAACGGTTGTTCGGCTTTGGTCGCCGCGATAAAGTAATTGGCAACAACGCTGCGTCCGGCGCGGATCAGACTGTCGTGCAGGCGCGTTTCGATGAGCCAGGTGCTGCCCTGGCGGCGATAGCTTGTGCCAAATGCTGCGCATTCGGGAAAATCACCGATCAACCGCGCGATCGTGCTCAAATAATCCGTGTCCCATTGGTCATCGCCATCCAGGAAGGCGACATGGGGATGGCGCGCCATTTGCCAACCGGTGTTCCGTGCCGCCGCAGCGCCCTGGTTAAGCTGATGAACATGCTGAATTCGCGAATCCGAAAATGCGGCGACGATTTCGCTGCTGCCATCGGTCGATCCATCATCGATAACGACCAATTCAAAATTTTGATGGGTCTGGCGGAGCACACTTGCGATGGTCTGGGCAATCTCGTGACGCTTGTTATATAGCGGTATCACCACCGTTATCGGGATTTCACCGCCTGGCGCTGGCGCCTGATCTGCTTTGACGCCATCGCTGTGGAACAGGGGCACGTGCCGGTTCAGCACCAGCCGCACCGCGCTGATAACCGTCGCGCGCGCCAGCACGCAAGCAACCGCGATATAACTGATTACGCCAACCGTTGCGGCCGCAACCATCTTGATGAGGGGCGTCGGCCCGGTCAGCAATTGTGTGCAATAGATCAAAATACCGACGATGGCACCGCACCCAAATGCCGGGGCAATCGCGCTGAGGTAGCGTCTTGTGGTGATGCGGCTCGATCGAACAACCAACGCAATCGAGATCGGATAGACCAGATAGTTTGCGAGCGTATAACCAATGGCAATCCATATCGTGCCGAATTGTGCCATCACGATCAGGAT
>JAYTHT010000099.1:0-1786 GCA_043732365.1 Novosphingobium sp.
ACCGCCACCGAATATGCCGGGATCACCGGCGATATCTACCTTGGCACCGGTAACAACACGATCGCCATCGGCAGAGGCACGATCACCGGCAACTCGTACATTGGTGCCGGCGGCAGCAACACCATCACCATGGCCGACACGACGCGCTGGGTCGGCAATATCAATTTCGGCGCCGGTGGCACCCAGTCGATCACGATGGGCAACTATTCACAGTTCACCGGCAATCTGTCGCTCAGCAAAGACGCCGGCACATTGACTGTCAACGATCAGTCGATTTTCCTTGGCGCGATCGCCGGCGGGGACAATTTCAATGTCGCCGTCAATGGTACCGGCGCCTTTGGCGCGAATGCCACCGGCATGAGCACGATCAATTCGTTGACTGTCGCGTCGGGCGCCAGCTTGCGCGTCTTTATCGACGGAACCACCGAAACAGCGTCAAAGCTGATCGCCAACAGCGCAACCTTTGCCAGCGGCGCGAAACTGTCCCTGGCGCTCAATTCCTTGAAAACCGCCGGCACGTTTGATGTGGTCCAGGCGAAAACGCTGGCCGGGGCCGGCGCGCTCTCGCTCACCCTGCCCGTCCTGTTCACCGGAGCGGTCACCACCGACGCCAACAACATCTATATCAATATCGCACCCGCAACAGCAGCGCAGCTTGGGCTCACCAGCGCCCAGTCGTCGGCCTATACCGCCATCATCAACGACGCGAGCGCCAACACCTACATCCAGAAAACCCTGCTGCAGATCTATGACACCCCGACCCTGCGTGGCCGGTTCAACGAACTGTTGCCCAACTATTCGGGCGGCACATTCGACATGGTCAGCCGGGCCACGCGCATCGCGGACAAGCACTTTGATAACGACTCGACGATGTTCTCGATCAGCGACTCTGCCGCCTGGCTCGAACCGATCGTGTTCAGTGGTACCCGCGCCTATGGCGATACCCCGGGCTTCAAAACGAGCGGCGCGGGGATATCGGCCGGGCTTGAAAAGGTCACGCCAGTCGGCAATATCGGTTTCCAGCTCGCCTATTTGACCGGCAACGTCAAATCGGGAATATTCCAGCGGGTCAAAGCCAACGAGATCGAACTCGGCCTGTTCTGGCGCAAATCGGCGGGCCCGTTCTACTTTTGGGCGGGTGGCAACCTTGGCCGCGAAACGTTCAATTCAACCCGCACTTTCTTTGGCGAATACACCACCACCACCAGCAGCGCGGTCACCGTCACCAACTTTACTTACAGCGCCACCGGCCACTGGTCCGGCTGGTCCGCCGCCGCAACCGCCGGTGCATCCTATACCGCGTCCCTGGGCGAACATTTCAGCCTGCGCCCGCGCGGCTTCCTCGAATACGACCGCATGAAGGAAAACTCGTACATCGAAAGCGGCGACACGCCGATCGCGCTGACCGTGGCCGGCCGTAAAACCAGCCAGACCACCGCAACCACCACCCTGACCGGTATCTGGAGCGTGGGGCCCAGCACCCACGAAGGCCGCCCATTCTCGGTCGAAATCGAAGCTGGGCGTCGCACCTGGCTCTCGGGTGACATCGGCACCACCACTGCGACGTTCGAAACCGGCGACACCTTCTCGATCAACGGCGGCCACTTGCCATCGGCCTGGCTCGGCGGGATCAGCATTGTGCAAGGCGGCCTCGACTATACCTGGCGCCTAGGCACCGATTTCGAACGCGGCGCCGACAAGGGCGTGGCTTACGGGGTACGCGCTTCGATCGCCATCGCGCTCTGATCGGGTAATCTTTCAAAACGGGTCGGGCATCGGTTGCGTT
>JAYTHT010000100.1:0-6222 GCA_043732365.1 Novosphingobium sp.
GATGTTGCGCCCGGCTCGATCCTGATCGTTTCCAGCCATTGCGTATTTGCCGCCGCCGGATCGGTGTGATGGTCGGACACAAAGGCAATACTGCGACCATCGGGCGCCCACGCCATGTCGCTTTCATCCCAGGGGCCCGATGGCGTCAGGCGCGTCAACTTGCGGCTGGCCACATCAAACAACCACAGATGCGCATGGTCGGCCGCAGTCAGAAAGCCGGTCGTGTCCTGCTTGAAATGGATATCGTCGATGACCAGCGGTACCGGACGTTTGGGATCGTCCTTTGGCCCCTTGGGCAGCGGATCGGTCATCGCGATGACGATCTGCCGGCCATCGGGCGACCATTCGAAATGCGAAATATCGCCTTCGACATCGGTCAGTTTTTCGGCTTCGCCGCCTTGCCGGTCCAGCCGCCAGATCTGATCGTGATCATCCTTGTCGCGCGTCGCTGTAAACGCGATGTAGCGGCCATCGGGGCTAAACGCCGGCGATCCTGCGCCCGCCTCTGGCGCGGTCACAGGGCGCGGCGCACCGCCCGGCAGATCGGTCAACCAGATGCGCGGACGGCGCTTGTCGGCTTTGAGATCGTTGGTGGTGGCGACCCAGGCTGCGCTGCGCCCGTCTGCCGAACAAGTCAGGCCGCGCACGTTGACCAGCCCCATCATATCATCGGCGGTCAGCACATGGCGTTCAGCCGCGCTTGACACCGCCGGAACGGACAGCAGGGTGAGCGCCAGTGCCCAAATCGAAACGCCAGTCCGTATGCCCACAAACCACCCCCATCACACGCATGTAACGGTACGCTAAGCGTCCCCCGCAGCATTCGCCAGTGGGGCGCCCAAAAGGACGGATCAGCCAGCGATAACCACGCGAACGGCATCCATCGCTGCCGCTGCGTTGCCACCATCGGGCCCGCCGCCTTGCGCCATATCCGGCCGCCCGCCGCCGCCCTTGCCGCCCAGCGCGGCAACCCCGGCGCGCACCAGATCGACCGCGCTGACCCGGGTCACCAGGTCGTCGGTTACGGCAGCGGCGATGCTAGCCTTGCCCTCGTTGACCGCAACGATCACTGCCACGCCCGAGCCGAGCCGCGACTTGGCCTGGTCAAGCAACCCGCGCAAGTCTTTGGGATCAAGCCCATCGAGCACTTGTCCGGCGAATTTCACTCCGCCAATGTCTTCGTCGGCGTTGACCGCACCGGCATTGCCGCCACCAAGCGCGAGTGCCTTTTTGGCTTCGGCAAGTTCGCGTTCCAGCTTGCGCCGTTCGTCGATCAGCGCGGCAACGCGCGTCGGGACATCGTCGGGCGTGGTCCGCAACAGGCCGGCGGTGTGTTTCAACGCTTCCTCGCGATCGACCAGCCAGGTCCGTGCGCCTTCACCGGTCAAGGCCTCGATGCGGCGGATGCCCGATGACACTGCAGATTCCGAAACGATGCGGAACACGCCGATATCACCCAGCGCGTTGGCATGGGTGCCGCCGCACAGTTCGAGCGAATAATGTTTGTCGATTGTGCCGCCCATGGTCAGGACGCGCACTTCGTCGCCGTATTTCTCACCAAACAACGCCATCGCGCCGGCCTCGATCGCTTCGTCGGGCGTCATCAAGCGCGTCGTGACCGGGGCGTTGCCGCGGATTTGCGCGTTCACTTCGGTCTCGATCGCCGCGATATCCTGCGGTGTCAGCGCGGTCGGCTGCGAAAAGTCGAAACGCAGGCGTTCGGCCGCAACTTGCGATCCTTTCTGCGTGACATGGTCACCCAACCGGTCGCGCAAAGCCTGATGCAGCAAGTGGGTTGCCGAATGGTTGGCGCGCAGCGCGTCGCGGCGCACAACATCGACCGCCAGCCGCACGACATCGCCGACCCGGATCGATCCTGTGTCGATCGTCCCGATATGCGCATGCATTTTGCCCAGCGGCTTTTGCGTGTCGGTGACGGTCATGGCGAGACCAGCACCCGAGATCAGGCCCGAAATCGTGCCCGTGTCGCCCTGTTGCCCACCCGATTCGCCATAAAACGGCGTCTGGTTGGTCAACACAGTCACTGCTTCACCGGCATGGGCCTCGGTAACTTCCTTGCCATCGCGCAGCAATGCGACGACTTGCCCTTCGCCCGTGGTGGCGGTGTAGCCGGTGAATTCGGTGGGGCCGAGACGTTCGGCCAGATCAAACCACACTTCGCCATCGGCGGTCTGGCCCGATCCCTTCCACGCGGCGCGCGCGGCGGCCTTTTGCTGCGCCATTGCGGTGTCAAACCCTGCCCGATCAACCGCAATGTTGCGAGCGCGCAGGGCGTCTTCGGTCAGGTCATATGGAAAACCGAATGTGTCATACAGCCGGAATGCGGTTTCGCCGGGCAGCGCATCGCCGTCGCCCAGATCAGATGTCGCATCGTCGAGCAGTTTCAGGCCATTGGCGAGCGTCTGGCGGAACCGGGTTTCCTCGCGCTTTAGAACTTCCTCGATCAGTGCGCGGGCACGGCCCAGTTCAGGGAACGCGGCGCCCATTTCGGATATCAGCGTGGGCACCAGACGGTGGATCAACGGTTCGCGCGCGCCCAGCAAATGCGCGTGGCGCATCGCACGGCGCATGATCCGGCGCAGAACATAGCCACGGCCTTCGTTCGACGGCAGCACGCCATCGGCCAGCAGAAAGCTGGTTGACCGCAAATGGTCGGCAATCACGCGGTGGCTGGCGCGGTTTTCACCGTCCGCGCGGACGCCGGTCAGGTGCTCGCTCGCCGCGATCAGTGCACGGAATGTGTCGATGTCGTAATTGTCGTGTTCGCCCTGCATCACTGCTGCAACGCGTTCCAGCCCCATGCCGGTGTCGATGCTGGGGCGCGGCAAATTGCCGGTAATTTCGCCTGCGGTCTGTTCAAACTGCATGAACACGAGATTCCAGATCTCGATAAACCGGTCGCCATCTTCCTGCGCCGATCCGGGAGGACCGCCCCAGATGTCGGGACCATGGTCAAAGAAGATTTCCGAACACGGGCCGCAGGGACCGTCATCACCCATTGCCCAGAAATTATCCTTGGTGGCGATGCGGATGATGCGATCGGGCGACAGGCCTGCGATCTTTTGCCAGAGCGCAAACGCTTCGTCGTCGGTGTGATAGACCGTGACGATCAATTTGTCTTTTGGCAGTCCCCATTCGCGCGTCAGCAAGGTCCAGGCGTGAGTGATCGCCTGTTCCTTGAAATAGTCGCCAAACGAAAAATTACCCAGCATTTCAAAGAACGTGTGGTGCCGCGCGGTGTAACCGACATTGTCGAGATCATTGTGCTTGCCGCCGGCGCGCACGCATTTCTGCGATGAGGTCGCACGCGGGGTGGCGCGCGATTCCAGCCCGGTAAAGATGTTTTTGAACGGGACCATGCCCGCATTTGTGAACATCAAAGTTGGGTCGTTATAGGGCACGAGTGGCGCCGAGGGCACCACGTCGTGCCCATGCGAGCCGAAATAGTCGAGAAAGGACCGGCGGATTTCGTTGGTCGAAGTCATAGCCAAGGCGATTAGGCGAGCATGCGCCCGGGAACAAGCCAGTTTGCGTGATCACAGCAATCGGTTGATACGTTCACTGATCCGTTCGCCGATCCGGTCCATGCCCAGATCGGTGTCACGTCCCGAAATATTGCCCGCCTTTGGCCCGGGCGCGTTGCCAGGCCGGGCGGGCGTGGGACGCGGCAACAAATCCCGCAAGTTTTGGATAGGACACCGTGCTGTCCTGCATCACACAGATTTCGGCCGGAAAGCTGAGCATCACGTCGGCGCCGGTCAACGTGTCGCCGATGAAATGCCCCGACGGGCGCAGAATGGATTCAAGATAGCCGAAATACGCGGCCATCTGTTCGGCGATGCGTGGCTTTACCGGCGCGGCGCCTTCGCCCAGCCGGCCCAGATAGATATTGAGCATGATCGGCAACATCGCCGACCCTTCGGCAAAATGCATCAGTTCCAGATGGCGCAGGGCATCGTCGCTGCCCGTAGCGGGCAGGAACCTGTCGCTGCCATAACGGTCGCACAGCACTTGTACGATCGCGCCTGATTCTTCGATTACGCGGCCATCGATTTCCAGCAATGGCGATTTGCCCAGCGGGTTGATCGCTTTCAATTCGGGCGGCGCCAGATTGGTCACAGGATCGCGCTGATAATGAATGATTTCATATTCGACGCCGAGTTCTTCCAGCAGCCATAGCACGCGTTGCGACCGACTGTTGTTGAGGTGGTGAACAACGATACCCATGGCACTGCGATCCTGTGTTTGGTGCTTTGCGCGCTAGAGAGCCCGGTTGCAGGGCCGGGTCAAGTGCGACTGCGTCGTTTGGCACGCAACGCGTTGGCGGTGTCCTCGGCAACCAGTTTGCGCCAGCGCGCATACCGTGCCGGGTCCAGCGTGCCATCCACCAATTGAGGCCTCACCGCGCAACCCGGTTCATTGTCATGCCCGCAATTGGAAAACCGGCATTGCAGCGCCAGCATCACAATATCGTCGAATACTTCGGCGAGTCCTTCGGGCGCATCCGACAGATGGAGTTCGCGCATGCCAGGTGTGTCCATCAACCAACCGCCTTGCGGCAGCCGATGCATTTCGCGCACAGTGGTTGTGTGGCGCCCCTTACCGTCGTTTTCACGTACCGCCTGGGTCAGGATGTCCGAAGACCCGGTCAGTGAGTTGATCAGCGTTGATTTGCCAACGCCCGATGATCCGACCAGCGCGACAGTCTTGCCCTTGCCGCACCACATCGCCAGCCGCGCAACGCTGGCCGGGTCTTTGGCGTTGACGGTTTCGACCTGTAGATCGGGCTGCAGCGTGCGTGCTTGCTCGGCATAAACCGATGCCGTGTCGGTCTTGTCCGCTTTTGTGAGCACGACCACCGGCGTGACCCCGACTTCGCGCGCGAGCACGAGATAGCGTTCCAACCGGGCAATGTTGAAATCCTGGTTGCACGAGGCGACGACGAACAAGGTGTCGACATTGGCTGCGATCAACTGTTCTTTGCGGACGTTGCCCGGGGTGCGCCGTTTGAACACATTGGCGCGGTCCAGAACGCGCGCTATTTGTGATGCCTTGTTGATCAGCAACCAATCGCCGACTGTGGCGTGCGCGGCTTCTTCCGTCGCGCCTGAGATGTGCGGCGAAATCAGGCGTTCAAATGTGCCGCCCGCCACCGCAATCTGGCCGCGATGTACTGCCATTACGCGCACCGGTTGCAGGGTCGCTTGGTCGTCATGGGAAAGCTGAGCGCTGAAAAACGGCGTCCAGCCCAGTTCGTTCAATCGTGTGGTCCGCGCTGACATGGGGCTTTCAAGCGAGCCCGGGCTTGGCGGCCAGCCAAACGATGTGCTTCACATCGTCGTCGTATTCTTCGGCGGCGATCGTGAACTCTTCGACGGCAAAACCTGCGCGTTCAAGGCGTTTGACAAAGTTTGCGTCGGCATAGGCCGACCAGATCGCAAGCACACCCGCCGGGCGCAGCGCGGCATAGCTCGCACGCAAGCCCCAGTCGCAATAGAGCCGTTCGTTGGCCAGTTGCACAAGGCCATCCGGGCCATTGTCGACATCGAGCAAAATCGCGTCGAAGCTGGCGGGCGCGCGCACGATCAGGTCATGCACATCGCCGACTTCCAGCGTGACACGCGGATCGGACAGCGAATCGCCAAAGATGTGCGCCAAAGGGCCGCGCGCCCACGTGACGACTTCGGGAACCAACTCAGCCACGACGATCTGGGCGGTGGAGCCCCAGGCCGCCAAAGCCGCGCCGAGCGTGAAGCCCATGCCCAATCCGCCAATCAGGACCCGACCGCTTTTGTCGCCCAGATGGTCGCACGCAAGTGTGGCCAGCGCTTGTTCGGAATGCCGAACATGGCTGCCCATCAATTCGTCGTTATCGAATTGGATCGAGTAGAAATCGCCCTGACGGATCAGATGCAGCGCGCCCCCGCCGGGGATCTGCGCCGCATCAATATATTCATAGCGTTCATTTGCGGGCTTTTCAGCAGGTTTCTGCTGAACCGCCTGGGGCAAAGTGGGGGCCAAGATTATTTGGCGGCCTTGGCCGCTTTAGCCGGCTTGGGGGCTGCCACCGCTGCTGCAACATGGGGCGTTTTGGCCGCTTTGGTGCGGGCAATTTGCGCCGCTTGCGTGCGCTTGAAGTTTTTGTTGGCGGAGCGGATATTGGGCATGAAAAAAGTCCTGTCGGCTAAAAATTGGTCGCAA
>JAYTHT010000101.1:0-1785 GCA_043732365.1 Novosphingobium sp.
AATGGGGCAGAGCGCACGACCTTGCTTGCTTTGCTGCGCAAGCGGGGAGCGATGCGGGCGCGTATTTCCCCGATTCCGAAATAACAATCGGCGCCGCTGCGCGATGGCCGATCCGTTCACAAATTCTGTGCCACAACCGCAAAAAATGGTGACCGAACAAGGACGCTTGGGATACCCGCGCACCGGTTTTTTGAATCCGGATAGGTGGAACATTCACCACGGGCCACCGTTCCACTCTTACCAAAAAGAGGTGGAACCCATGAAAATCCGTCCCGTAATTTATGCAACAACTGTTGCTGTATTTGCATTCGCCGGTGGCATGGCCGTCCAGGCGCAAGATCATCCCATCGCCAGCGATCATGCTGCGCACAATGACGCGATGAAGTCCCCTGACCATATAACCCATGCGCCTCTCGCCCGGGGCAGGAACTCGTTCACGATGGGGCAGGCTAGAGCCCGCCTTCAAAAGGCTGGCTATTCGCATGTAACCCGCCTGGCGAAAGACAGCGATGGCCTGTGGCAGGCGCGAGCAATGCGGCACGGCAAATGGGTCAGCGCCGCGGTTGATTACAAAGGCAACGTCTCGTCGCGATAACCCAAACCAGTTCCAACACGACCAAATTCCCTAGAAGGAACGACCATGTCCCAGATTATTACACGTCTGTTTGACACATTCGAACAAGCCGAACGCGCCGTTGTCGAATTGGAACGCGCGGGCGTACCACGGGGCGATATCAGCATCGTTTCGCATCACACCAACCATGAACACGCCAATGCATCCGTGCGTGAACCGCGCGAAAGCACCGCAGGCGAAGCGGCGGGGCGTGATGCCGGTGTCGGCGCTGCGCTTGGTGGAGTGATTGGCGCGGGCGGCGGTGCTCTGGCGGGCCTGGGCTTGCTGGCGATCCCCGGCCTTGGCCCGGTGATTGCGGCGGGTTGGCTGGCATCGGCTGCGGTTGGCGCGGTTGTCGGCGGCGCCGTGGTGGCGGGCGCTGGTGGCCTGGTCGGCGCGCTGACCCATGCCGGCGTCAGTCAGGAAGAGGCCGACATCTATGCCGAGGCGGTGCGCCGTGGCGGGACATTGATCAGCGCGAAAGTGGATGACGATCACCTGGCCCGGGCCGATGCGGCGCTGGCCCATGTCGATACCGTCAACGTTGCAACGCGCGGCAAATATTACCGCAGCACCGGCTGGAACGGGTTCGACGCGAACGCAAAGCCTTATACCGATGACGAGATCGCGCGCGAGCGGACCAACACATATTAACGCAAATGTTCGCACTATCAAGCGCAGGCACATCGACCCGACCGGCTGGATTGGCTGGTCGGGTCTTTGCTGTCGTGGCCCCCGGATGAAAGACGAGCCGTGATGTACGCCATCGACAAACTTGTACTCGTGCCCGACGACATCGACCTCTCGCGCTCACCACTCGCGGGCCACTTGGGCGAGGAAACGTATGTTCTGGGTACTTTCAATCCGGGATTGACGCGCCTCGGAAACGGCAATCTGGTGATGATGGTGCGGATTGCAGAGGCGTTGCGCGCACCTGTTCGCGACGGCTATGTCCGCTCGATCCGTTGGGAACAGGGCGAAAGTGCCCAGGGCATGGATGGCAAGAGCGGCGACGGCGCGCGGTATGTTCTCGATGCGTGGCCCCTGGAGCTTGTCGACACCGCCGATCCCCGTACTTTCATCTTGCACGGCGGCGGGTCAAAGATCATTGCGCTGACCTCGCTGTCATGGCTGCTGCCGGTGGAACTGACACCGGACGGTCTGGAACGCGT
>JAYTHT010000102.1:0-1779 GCA_043732365.1 Novosphingobium sp.
GCCCGGCAATCTTGGTCAGCGATCCATCGATCACATCGCGCAACGGACGCGGATTGGCCCAATCGATGCCGGTCGACGCCCGCAAATGCACTTTATCGACCAGGATCGATGTGGCAACCATCGGCACACCTGATGCCAGCAGCGCCAGCATCGCGGCATAAGGCCCTGCCAGCGGCACATGGGGCCCGGGCAAAGCCAGCGCATTGGCGATCACACCCCAATTGCGGCAGATCATCAGCCAGACGATCAGGCCCGCCAGCCCCGACAAACCAACGCTGGCTGATACGTCGCTAGCCGGGCGCTTGGGCCTGGCCGGGCGTTTTGGCGATTCGTCGATTGCGGATGGCGTCGGGATCATGATCTGTGTCCTGTAACCGCCATTCCCCCAAGAATTGGTGAAATCGTTTGGCCCAATGCCATTCGCCGAAGTGCCGGACGTCTTTCGTATGGGAAGGCGCACGTGGTATCGTGCTAAAGGGGCAGATAGCAACAGAGGAAGGGGCTCGTTGTGCGGGGCAATTTGGGACTGGCGCTTACCACGGTGGCTGTGCTGTTGCTTGCCGGCGCGGCCATGCCCCCGCCAATATGGCTGTTCCCGCCCAGAACCAGCACGATCCCGCGTCCCGCCGTGCCCCACGCGCTGGCGGGATCAACGCTGCATCCAACCGATGACCAACTCGAGACCATGGCCGATGCCGTAGATTGGTACCCGGGCGACCATCCCGCCGCGCCAAATGCGGTGCTGCACGGATCGGGCAAAGCGAGCGCGTGCGGCTATTGCCATTTGCCCAACGGTGCCGGGCGCCCCGAAAACGCCAGCCTGGCCGGACTGGATGCCGCATATATCCGCCGGGCAGTCCATGCCTACGCGGGCGGCACACGCGATAGCAGCGACCCGGCGTTTCGGGCCTTTCAACTGATGAAGCAGACGGCAATAGCCGCCGACGATGCCGATGTTGACGCTGCCGCTGCGTATTTTTCCCAATTGCCGCGTCATGCATTTGGCCGAGTCATCGAAACCGCATCGATCCCGTCGCCCGTCGGCGATGCGATGGTCTATCGGCCCGATCCTTCGGGTAGACGCGAGGTCCTTGGTCAAAGGCTGATTGAAATGCCCGACGATTTTGGCCGGTTCAAAGCGCGCGATTCTCGCCTTGGCTATACCGCCTATGTGCCGCCCGGCGCGATTGCCGAAGGCGCGCACCTTGCGACCGGGATGGCGCCCGGCGGACCACCCGCGTGCGCCGCGTGCCATGGGTGGGACTACAACGGCACGACCATTGCCCCGCCGTTGGCCGGCAGATCGCCCACGTACCTCGCGCGGCAACTGGTCAATTACCGCAGCGGCGCGCGTCACGATGACCAGGCCGCCGCGATGCAAGCGGTCACCGCGCATCTGACCGATCGCGATGTGATTGCGCTGGCCGCCTATATGGCATCGCGACCCGTGCCGCGCGCGGGTAGTCAACGATAAAGCGGTAGTCAACGATAAGGCGGCAATCAACGATAGGCGGTAATGCGGCCGCTGTTGTCGAGCACATACAATGTTTTGTTGGCCACCACCGGCGCCAGCGTAAAGCCGACGTCATGGTGGAACACTTTGGTGATCTTGCCGTCTTCGGGTGACACGGTCGCGATATCGCCTTCAGAGCTGTTCAGCCACAGACGGTTGCCCGCCAGAACCGGGCCGGTCCACAGGATCAGGCCCTTTTTCTTCTTTTCAACGTGATAGTGCGGCATTTGCGCCATCCAGCGGACTTTGCCGGTGGTCTTGGCAAT
>JAYTHT010000103.1:0-6186 GCA_043732365.1 Novosphingobium sp.
GAATCGCGCCAGATTCCAGCAAAGGCAAATACCGGGTGCCCCTCTACCCCGATCCATGCGTCGCCAGCGCGAAAGGCGGTCGCAGGCACCAGGCAACGGTATTCGGTATGCCGCAATGTGCCGATCCAGAACGGGCTATCCAGATTGCGGACGTGTGTCACGACATGCGTGCCACGCGGCGGTGGCGGCACCCCCCATTGGCGCGGGACTACACGGCGTGCTTCTTTGCCCTGCACCACCACCGGCGCAAATTCGCCGGGGATCACGCCTCCACCCTGCCACACGTCGCGGCCAGGTTCGGCGCCCAGCGCCGCCGCGATCCGGTCTGCGGCTGCGTCGAGGCGGTACATCAGCCCAGCTTCAGCCCAAGTTCGGCGATCAACAGCGCCGCCTGATCGCGCGAAATCACCGCGCCGCGAAACAGGCTGGCATCCACCAGCCGCAGCCCGCCCAGATCGGCGCTGCGCAAGTCCGCCTTGTCAAACCGCGCACCCGCCAGATTGGCATCGCGCAAGCTGCACCCATCGAGCACTGCCTCGCGGAAATCGGCTTTGCGCAGATCGGCCTGCTCGAAATCGACTTTGTGCAAGGTTTGGCGCTTGAACGAAAATCCGGGCATTTTGGCGTTGATCATCAGGCATTCGGTAAACCGCACATCGATCGCGGTAGCATCGGACAAATCCGCCCCGGTCAGTTTGCACCCGGTAAACCGCGCCCCGGCGAGCCGCGCCATCCGCAACGGCGCGTTGTTGAAATCACACGAGGTCAGCACGGCATCGGTCAAGTCGACTCCGGTAAATCCGGCCAGACCGGCGCGGCACGATTGCCACTGCGTCGCCTCAAGCCGGGTGTTTGCGAGGTGCGCGCGCCGCAGATCGCACCGTTCAAAACGCCAGCCGGTCAGATCGAGCGCCGACAGATCGGCATCGGCCAGATCACAATCGATCAGGTGCGCGCGTGGTCCGGCAATATCTGATCGGGCCAGGTCTGTTCGAGTCAGCGTCTGGCCGGTGATGATGCGGTCGGTATTCATGCCGTTGCCCTAGCTCACCTGCCCCCGTCTCGTCCCACATCAGTTTCGTGTCACATCAATTGTTGGCGATCCGCACCAACCCCCGCTAGCAAGAGCGCACACGTTCGAGGAAAATGCCATGCGCCGTCTTGCGATTGCCCTGTTCGCCCTGCCCTGCCTGGTTGCTGCGGCGGCATTGCCGACATCCGCCATGGCCAAACCGGCCGCCCCTGTGACGATCACTCGCGACGAATGGGGCATTGCGCATGTCCATGGCGTGACCGATGCCGACGCGGTTTACGGCATGGTTTATGCGCAAGCGCAGGACGATTTCCCCCGGATCGAGCGCAATTACCTGGTCAATCTGGGCCGGTTGGCCGAGGCGGAGGGCGAAACCGCGATCTGGACCGATTTGCGCCAGCGGTTGTTTATCGATCCGGCCCGATTGCAGGCCGATTACGCGACCAGCCCGGCCTGGCTGAAAACCTTGATGGATGCCTGGGCGGCGGGGCTCAACGCCTATCTCGCGGACCATCCCAAGGTAAAACCCCTGGTGCTGACCCGATTCGAACCGTGGATGGCGCTGTCATTTACCGAAGGCAGCATTGGCGGCGATATCGAACGCGTGCCGCTGTCGCAATTGCGGGCGTTTTATGAACGCCGCCAGGTCGCGATGACCGCGATGGAGCGCGGGCTGGTCTGGCGCGAACCGGCGGGATCGAATGGCATGGCGATTGCCCCGGCCCGCACCGCGACCGGCCACGCACTGCTGCTGATCAACCCGCACACCAGTTTCTTTTTCCGGTCCGAATTACAGATGACCAGTGATCAGGGGCTGAATGCCTATGGCGCGGTGACCTGGGGGCAATTCTTTGTCTATCAGGGGTTTAACCCGCATGCCGGGTGGATGCACACGTCGAGCGGGATCGACAATGTCGATGAATTTGCCGAAACGGTCGTCGACGCGCCAGACGGCAGCAAAGCCTATCGCTATGGCACGCAAACGCGTCCGCTGACCCAGAACAAAGTGACGCTGCACTATCGCCGCCCGGACGGAACCATGGGCCTGCGCACATTTGTGACCTGGGCCAGCCACCACGGCCCGATCGTACGCGAAGATGGCGGCAAATGGATTGCCTTTGCGCTGATGAACCGGCCCGTGCCCGCGCTCGAACAAAGTTTTCTGCGCACCAAAACGCACGATCTGGCGTCGTATCTGAAAGTCGCCGAGCTGCGCGCCAACAGCTCGAACAACACGCTGTTTGCCGACGACAAAGGCGAAATCGCGTATTTGCACCCGCAATTCGTGCCGGTACGCGACGTACGGTTCGATTACACCAAACCGGTCGATGGCAGCGATCCGGCAACGGACTGGAATGGCCTGCACCCGCTGGGCCAATTGCCCAGCGTGCTCAATCCAAAAACCGGCTGGGCCTATAACAGCAACGATGCGCCGTGGCATGCCGCCGGGGCCGACAGCCCGGCCAAGGCGAATTACCCCGCCTATATGGACGAAGTCGGCGACAATCCGCGTGGGCCCCATGCGACGCGGGTGTTGAGCGCGCGCGCCGATTTCACGCTCGATCGGCTGATCGGTGCGGCCTATGATTCGTGGTTGCCGGCATTCGATCGCCTGTTGCCGCCGTTGATTGCTGCGGGCGAGATTTCAGTTGGCAAGGGGGAGCCCGGCAATGCCGACCGGCAGGCCGCGATTGCGCTATTGAAAGGGTGGGACCACCGCTGGGCCATCGATTCGACCGCGACGACGCTGGCGGTGAACTGGGGCGAAGCGCTGTGGGCGATGCACCATGCACATGCCGACCCGGACGACGACTCCGATTCCGCCGACTCAGGCATGTCGGTATGGGATTGGATGGAGCGCCGTGCCAGCCCGGCGCAACGCCTGGCCGCGCTGGACGAAGCGATGGCAAGGCTGCGCACAGATTTTGGCGATTGGCGTGTGCCGTGGGGGCAAATCAACCGCTATCAGCGCAATGACGGCGCGATTGATCAGGTGTTCGACGATGCAAAACCGTCCACGCCGATCCCGTTTGCCAGCGCACGCTGGGGCTCGCTCGCGTCATTTGGCGCGCGGCGCTATCCGGGAACGAAGCGATATTACGGTACCAGCGGCAACAGCTTTGTCGCGGTCGTGGAATTCGGCCCCCGGGTTTCGGCGCGCGCGGTCAGCATTGGCGGTGAAAGCAGCAACCCCGCCTCGCCCCATTTTGCCGACCAAGTCGCCCGCTATGCCGCCGGCGATTTGCGTCAGGTGCATTTCTGGCCCGACGAACTGGCCGGGCATGTCGTGTCGCGCGAAGACCTGGAAAGGCGCTGAGTTCGGCCTTTCCACTGTCACCAAACGGCGATAGCGGTTTGGCATGACCAACCATGATACAACAATTGCCGCCACCCTGGCCGAACTGGCCCGCCTGTACGATTGTGCGGTCGCCACATTGCGCGCCGATATCGCCGCATTTGCCGCCGATGGCACGGTCCCGCCCGTCAGCCGGCGCGATGACGGATCGTATGCGTACCCCGAATTGCGGATCAATCTGCCCGATGATCCCGACAATGTTTCGACCGGCCGCGCATTTGGCCGCCTGACCCAGCGCGGAATTTACACCACCACGGTGACCCGGCCCGCGCTGTTTGCCGATTATCTGGCCGCACAATTGTGCCTGATTCTCGAGGATTACGATGTCGTCGTCACGGTCCATCCCTCGCGCCAGGAAATCCCGTTTCCTTACGTCCTCGACGGGGCATTTGGCGCGGGCATCGGCGTGGTACGGCCGCAAGATCTGGCGCGGCATTTTCCCTCGACCGACTTGGCCGCGATCGGCGACGAAATTGCCGATGCCGAATATGATATCGGCGATGGGCCAATGCCGCTGTCGCTATTTGACGGATTGCGCACCGATTTCAGCCTGGCGCGGCTGGCGCATTACACCGGCACATGCGCGGAAGATTTTCAACGCTATATCCTGTTCACCAACTACCACCGCTATGTCGATGAATTCGTCGATTGGGCGGCACACCAGCTGGATCGGGGCCAACTGGATGGAACCCGGTTCGTCGCGCTATCGGGTGCGGGTGGGCTGTCGATCGACACGGCGACCGACAATGCGCGCGCGCGGCTGTCCGATACCGCGTGGCGCCGCCACCAGATGCCCGCCTATCACCTGATCGCGCCCGATCGCACCGGGATCACGCTGGTAAATATCGGGGTCGGCCCCTCCAATGCCAAGACGATCTGCGACCACTTGGCAGTATTGCGGCCAGAGGCGTGGCTGATGATCGGCCATTGTGGCGGGTTGCGACCGACCCAGCAGATCGGCGATTATGTGCTGGCCCACGCCTATTTGCGCGATGATCATGTGCTCGATCCGGTGCTGCCGCCCGAAATACCGATCCCCGCGATCGCCGAAGTACAAGTCGCGTTGCAGACCGCCGCCGAACAGGTCAGCGGCATCGGCGGCATCGATCTGAAACGGCGGATGCGCACCGGCACGGTCGTCACCACCGACGATCGCAACTGGGAACTGCGGTATTCGCATTCGGCACGGCGGCTAAACCTGTCGCGCGCGGTCGGGATTGACATGGAATCGGCGACGATCGCGGCGCAAGGCTATCGCTTTCGCGTGCCCTATGGCACGCTGTTATGCGTGTCGGACAAACCGCTGCATGGCGAAATCAAGCTGCCCGGGCAGGCCAACCGGTTTTATGAAGAAGCGATTGCCGCGCATCTGGCAATCGGGACGACCGCGTGCGAATTGCTGCGGCAACAGGGTGACCGGCTGCATTCACGCAAATTGCGCGCGTTCAACGAACCGCCTTTCCGCTAAAGCGATGCAGGCGGATGGTAACGAGCCGCATTGCCGGTGATGCGCCTCAGCGCCGCGCGCTGGCCAGGTGTGGCAAATGGGCCGGGCTGAACACCTGGCTACCGATCGTGTCGAGCGCCAGGCGATAGCTTTTGACGACCAGCGAAAATACCGCAGGATCGATGCCGCGCCCGGTGATCACATCCCACGTCACATTGACCGAGCGGTCGGGTGAAACCGTGACCGCGCCAAATCGGTTGTCGCGCACGAATGCGGCGGCGGCGGCGGCGTCGAACGGTTTGTCCGGCATGAAGTTGGCGTTGAATTGCAACGACTGGCACGCGGCATGGGTGATTTCATTGCAGTCATAGAACACGATCTGCGTGGTCCACCCGCCGATGTTCGCCTTGATCAGCGGATCGCCACCGTCATCATGCGTCAGCACCGCTTCGTGGCCCGAAGTGCGCAGCGCGGTAACGATGCCAGCCGGTTCCGTGGCGGAAACTGGAACAAACGATTCGGCAAATGCAGGTGTAGAACATGCCATCAAAGCGCAAAGCGCCGCGCCCGCCAGCTTTGCGCAAAGCGACGTAGCAGCCGGGTTGGCGCAAAATTCCGGCGGAACTGTGGCATTGCCAATCGGGGAAAACACCGATTTCATAGTCAGACATCCTCGGGGTATATTCTTTTAGTTGCCCAAACAGTCTCACACTCGGTCCATAGCGGCAAGCCGCGATTTTCATCGCTGTTTACGCTCATCCGGAACTGCATTGACGTGCAGTCTTACCTTCCCACCCGGCCACCATAACCTACTCATATCGTTGAGTCGGGCGCGGCGGCGGGGCGGAAGCTATGTGTCGCGCTCTGTGCGACCTGAAATCAGTCCTGCTTCAGGAATTGGACCAGGGCCTGCCCCAGGTCGGGCAAAGTCACACAGCTCATATGTGTACCCGGGATCGTCGCGCGCGTGGCATTGGGCAGGGCCGCCGCCAGATTGTCGGCCGATCCATTGTCATTGTCCCTGTCGCCGCACAGCACGAGCGTGGGCATGGTTATCGCCGCCAGCGCAGACGGCGCAATATCCTCCATCGTGCCCAGCAATTGCCGCACCGCGATGCGATCAACGCCCGATGATTTGAGGAATTGCTGCGCCATATATGCGGGGTCAGCGGGGCGGATCGTGCCAAACCGGTCGATCACATCGCGAAAGAAATCCTGCCGCTTTGCCCAGCCGGCCAGACCTTCCAAACCCATACCCGCCAGCACCAGCCGACGCGGGCGCATGCCCCGGATTACGCCGCGCGCGGCCGTGCGCGATCCCAGCGAAAACCCGACCAGATCGAATTCATC
>JAYTHT010000104.1:0-1775 GCA_043732365.1 Novosphingobium sp.
CGCACTTCGGCGCGGCCAACCACGTCGGAAAACTTTGCGGCGAGGCCGGTGCCATTGGGTACCAGGCTGTTTTCGCCGGAAAAGCGATAGGATTGTCCGATTGTGGCCGATACGCGCCAGCCCGGACGATTGAGCCGCCAGTCGACGCCATACGTCACGCGCACGCCGTCCTCGACACGGTCATAGCCGGGATACCGGTTGAGTGCGAACACGTTGTCGTCTTCGAGTTCGACCGCGCGCGAATCTTCATTGGGAATGGCCAGATTGCGGACATGCGGCGTTGCGACGATCTGCACTTCGGGGGTCAGCACTTGCGTGCCGCCGAGCGCTTCGCCCGCAAACGGCCATTTCATATCGGCGGCCAGCGTTGCGATGCCGCGCCCCTGCCACCCGGGCAGGCCCTGATCGGACGGGTTGACGGTCAGCGCGTTGTCGGTGCTGTGGTAAAGATCGCCGCGCACCAGCGCGGTCAGGGTCAGGACCTGGCCGCCCGCAGTGATCTTGTGCAGGTCCCACTGCGCCCGGGCAACGGCGCGCTGCGTATCCTGGCCATTGGTGCGGCTGAGCGCCAGCGTGTTGACTTCGACTTCCAGCTTTCCGCCCAGGCCGGGCACGGCAAAGCGCTGGCGGTAATCGATAATCGGCAGGGCAACCGGCTGCTGACTGGGGATATCGTTGACCCCGATCGCCTGGACCGCCCAGCCGGTAAAGCTGAAATAGCTGTCCTGCGTGATGTGTTCGAGATTGATGTTCGAACGCAGCCGTGTGTCGGATCCCAGGTCATAGCGAAACAGGAACGTGCGATCCGAAACATAGCGCGCATATCCGCTCAGGCTCCAGTCATTGCCCAGTTCAAACTTGCCATTGGTTTCAATATAGCCGCGCACGGTAAAATCGCCGGTGGCGCGGGACACCACCGCTCCGCTGCCATTGGTGGTGGCGTCGGTCTGGCGGCTGTACGTCATATAGCCGAGCGCCTGAAACGCGCCGGTGTCGGTCAATTGCCGGTAATGCGCCGAAATCATCGGCGTCGATTTGGAAAACAGCGTGCCGGTGATCGAAAGATCGCGGTTATCTGCGATGTGCCAATAGAATATGTTGGAAATCTGGGCGCCATTTGACGATGTCGAGCCAAATGTCGGGATCAAAAATCCCGATTCGGCGCGGAAATCCGACGGATGGCTCAGGCCCGGCAGGGGCAGCAGCGGGATGCCGAATACGCGCAGCTTTGCGCCGTAATAGCGCACCATTTTCTTGACCGGATCGTATGCCACGCGGACCGCGGTCAATTCCCAGCTCGGCCGTTTGGGACAGCCGTCGTCATCGACGACTTCGCAACCGCTATAGGCCGCCTGATGCAGGATGACGCGCCCGGTGGCGTCGCGTTCGCTCGACCGCGCGGCCATGCGCCCGCCTTCGCGCAGGACGAGCAGCAAGTCCTGCGTCGCGCCAGCCTTGAACTGGTCGGTCAGGTCCATGTGATCGGTATACAGCACGTCGCCGTCTTCATCGACAAAGCGGATGTTGCCGGTGCCCTGGATTGCGCCGGTCTTGCGCGTGTAGACAATCGTGTCGGCGCGCAGCGATTGGCTATCGCGGCGCATCACGACATTGCCCGTCGCAGTGACGATGTCGGTATCGTTGTCGTACGACACTTTGTCGGCGGCAAAGTGCAACAAGTCGGTGGTCGCCGGTGCGGCTGCGGTATCTGAACCGGTTGGCACAGGACGGGCCGAATCGGGTGCCGCAACAGCGGTCGCCGGGTTGCCAGAATC
>JAYTHT010000105.1:0-1774 GCA_043732365.1 Novosphingobium sp.
CGCCCGCCTGCAACGCCCACGCAAATTTGCCCGCGCCGCGATAGCCCCGGTCGATCCGGTACCCCGGGTCATCGAGCGTGACCCCGGCATCATGGCTGCGCGGTTGGCGATATTCGGCGGGGATGCTGCCGGGCGCGTAATACATGTCGCGCCGCGCACAGGGACAGCCAACATGTTGCAACATCGCCTGCAATTGCGTGCGTTCCCGCCGGGCCAGCGCATCGGCGGCGGTCAATTCGTTGATTACGGTGTAATAGTTGTGATCGCCATCGATGACCCAGGCGTCGATACCGGTCAGCGCGGTCACCACATCCAGGCTGGGCCGGGCAATATGGCTGACATGCGGCTGTGCGGCGGCCCAGTCGACAAAACCGGGCGCAGGCGTGGGATCGATCGCGATCAGGCGCCCGCGTTTCCGTGCGCAAAACGCTGCGAGGGTCTGCGTCATACCCATGATTTCTCGAGAAAATTCCGGCGCAAATGCCGCGCCGATTGCTCCGCTGATTCCAACGCCGATTTCCACGACCGTGCGTGCGCCCGACAAATCGAGCACACCGAGGATCACATCGCTGAATTCCGCCATCGAATGGATCAGCAATTCGCTCATGCCACGTTGTCCCAGTGCGTCTCGGGCATTCTGGTATCGGATCGGGGTGTGGAAACATTTGCGCAAGCCCTACGCGGTCGCGCTAAGGTGTGCTGGCGCCGCAGTGCTTGTCAGATCGAACGACAAACCTTGCGATGGCGGTGGCGACGAGCATCGCCGGCGCCCCGTTGGTAAGCGATCGGGCAGATGTGGTTTGCTGTCCCTGCAGCGGCCTGCTAGCGCTCGTCAATGGCCAATTGCGATTTTTGCATCGTCCGCAATCGAGCGATCTGTGTGGCGCTCGATGTGAAAGAGGTCGAGGTGCTTAGCTCGATCGGTCGTCGGCGCACGCTGACTGCGGGTGAATCGCTGATCTGGTCCGGCGAAGATTCGGTGCTGGTCGCAAACGTCATCGAAGGTGTGCTGAAACTGTCGTCGGGCACCGCCGACGGGCGCGAGCAGATCGTCGGCGTGGTCTACGCCAGCGAATTCATCGGGCGGCCGTTCGGCGGAACCTCCGCGCAGGATGTCACCGCGCTGACCGATTCGAAGATCTGCGTGTTCGCGCGCAAGGATTTCGATGCCTTTGCGCGCGAGCATCCCGCGCTGGAGCATAAATTGCTGGAACGCACGCTCGCCGAACTCGACCGGACCCGTCACTGGATGCTGCTGCTGGGGCGCAAGTCGGCTTCCGAAAAACTGGCCAGTTTTCTGCTGGAACTGTCCGAGCGACTGTCGCCGGTCAATTGCCAGATCGTGCCCGGCATCGGCACCGCGCGGTTTACCCTGCCGTTTTCGCGCCAGCAGATCGCCGATGTGCTGGGGCTGACGATCGAAACCGTCAGCCGCCAGTTTACTCGGTTGAAGGGCGATGGCGTGATCGATCTGCCGTCGCGCCGCGAGGTGACGATCCTCGATCGCCCCGCGCTAGTGGCCGAATGCGGCTGATCTTGCCGAAATTCAGAAGCGGTAGCTGACACCGGCGCTGAGCACCCAGGGGTTGAGGGTAACCTTCACATCCTCGATGTCGGCTAACGCCGTATAGAAATGCGCGTCGGTCTTGACGAAATATTTCTTGGCATCAAGGCTCAGGCCATAACCATGACCGACCGGCAGATCGATGCCGGCTTGCAAGACTCCGCCGACATTGCTGCTCAGCTTGGTTCGTGTCACGCCCAGACCCTGCGC
>JAYTHT010000106.1:0-1771 GCA_043732365.1 Novosphingobium sp.
GGAGTCCGCGCGGCAGTATCGCCGGTGGCGCGCCACGGTGAAATTACATTGCCAAATGCGCTCGTCTCGTTCGATGATCCCATCGCGAACTGGTCGAGATTGAGTTTGCCCAGCATCCCCGCGCCCGCATCCCACAGTTTTTGCGAGACGGTCGATTCATACTGGGGAATAAACCCTTCGAGAATGTGGCTGGCCGCCGTGGTCTGCACGCCCTGTGTGGCGAACAAGTCCTTCATGCCGATCGGCACGCCAGCCAATGGGCCGAGCGGCTGGCCAGCGGCGCGCGCCGCATCCACCCGGGCCGCCGCCGCCAACGCATGGTCGGGCGTGGTGACGATGAATGCGTTGAGCGCCGGATTGGCCTCTGCCACCGCAGCATTGAAAGCGCCTGCGACTTCGGTCGCGGTGAAATCGCCATTGGCGACGCCGTCGCGGATCGCCGCGATACCGAGATCGGTCAGGCCAGAGTCAGTCAGGCCGGAAACGGTCGATTTGGTCATATTATTCGATCACCTTGGGCACGCCAAAGAATCCGTGTTCGGGCGCCGGCGCATTGGCCAACACTTTGTCACGGATGCCACCACCGGTCAGCGGGTCGGCGCCAACCACATCGGCGCGCAGCCGCAAGTGAATGGGGATGACCGCGGTCATCGGTTCGACGCCGGTCACATCGACTTCGCCCAGTTGTTCGACCCAGGCCAGAATGCCGTTCAATTCGGGCACCATTGCGGCCACTTCTGCGGGCGTGACTTTGATACGGGCCAATGCGGCGATCTTTGCCACGTTGGCGGGGGCGACTGACATGCCCGATACCTTTCGTTCTCCCTGCCGCATCTGCGGCCGGGATCTTTTTCGCTTCAATGCGCAGTTGGATCCATCGCGCCACCGGGTGCGGGTGCGGGCGCAGGCGCTGCACTGCCTGGGGCACCGGCACCAGCTCCGCCAGCACCACCAGCCTGCATCTGCTGTTGCAACTGTTGCATCAACATACGCTGGCGAGACACATCCTGCGCGCTTTTGTAATCGATCAGGTCAATGTCGAACACCAGGTCGCTGTTTGCGGGGATCGTCACTTCACCAGTCTGCTGATTACGTTGTTCCTGCGCGCCATAGGCCAGGCGCGCCGGGATAAAGACATGGTACTTGCCACCCTTTTGCATCTGTTGCAGCGCTTTGGAAAAACCGGGGATCACACCCTGGACCGGGATCGGCACGTGCTCGCCGCGGTCGAATTCCTTGCCGCTCGCCAGATGGCCGACATAGTTCACCAGCACATAGTCCGATGACGTCGGCGTCGCGCCCGTCCCGACTTTCAGCGTATCGACCAACAGTCCCTTTTGCCGGGATTCATAGGCCACCGCCCCGCCCAGCGCGACCGCCAGGGCAATGCCGATCCACAACTTGGTCAGCGCGCCTTTGGCAACGGGCTGGAGCGGAACGCGGGTGATTTCCGTCATGATGACCCCTTTTACGTGCATATTTTACGTGAATTTTGGGCAATTGGCTTGGGCTCGGAACCGATCCGCCAGCGCGATCTGATGCAGAACAATCAGACCGGACGAGCGAAAGGGCGCCGCAGTAACGGCGCCCTCTTGGCCCAGCACGGGCTCGGTCGCAAGCCTTTGGATGAAGTTTTGCGGGCCTATGCTTTTACAGGGTTACCCCAAGGTATCCCGCAACTTCACCCGTATCCTACTTCCCGCCGTCGCGTTCCACGCGCTTGCGTTCCAGCTTGCGGGCGCGGCGAATGGCCGCTGCCTTTTCGCGGGCG
>JAYTHT010000107.1:0-1768 GCA_043732365.1 Novosphingobium sp.
AGGCGTTCATACGGCGACCGACGCCGCCATTTGTCGAGGGCCAGATAAACCACCGGCGTGGTCAGCAACGTCAAGACCTGGCTGACCAGCAACCCTCCGACAATGGCAATGCCCAGCGGACGGCGCAGTTCCGCCCCGTCACCAAACCCGATCGCCAGTGGCAGCGCGCCCAACGCGGCGGCTAGCGTGGTCATCAGGATCGGGCGAAAGCGTAACAGGCATGCTTCGCGAATCGCTTCGAGCGGGGGTGTGTTGAACTGGCGCTCGCTCTCGATCGCAAAATCGATAATCAGGATCGCGTTTTTCTTGACGATCCCGATCAGCAAAATGATACCGATCAGAGCGATGATATCGAATTCACCGCCGGTCGCGATCAGCGCGAGAATCGCGCCGACGCCTGCCGATGGCAGCGTCGACAGCACGGTCAGGGGATGGATCGCGGATTCATACAAAATGCCCAGCACGATATAGATCGTCACGATCGCCGCCACGATCAGCAGCGGGATCGTCTGGGTCGATTGCTGAAATACTTTTGCGGCCCCGCCAAAATCGCCATGCACAGTCGCGGGCAAGCGCAACTGCGCCTCCGCATCCGAAATCACCTGCCCCGCCTGCCCCAATGAGATCGAGGGCGGCAAATTGAACGAGACCGTCGCCGATGGTTCGCCATTCGAATGGCTGACCGCAGCATTGGTCGATGCCGAATTCCAGTGTGCAATCGTCGATAACGGCACAAGGGTGGACGCCGATGTGCTGACCGCGCTGCCCAACGCCTGGTTGGCGCCAAGCGACGCATTGGCCGACGTGGCATTCGCCGCCAGCGCAATTTTTCCGCCGACTGTCAAGTACACATCCTGCAACGCTTCGGGTCGGCCGTTGAACGCGGGGTCTGCCTCCATAACCACGTGGTATTGGTTCAACCCTTTGTAGATATTGGCAACTTCGCGCTGACCAAACGCATCGTACAGCGTGTTGTCGACCGTCACCATCGACACGCCCAGGCTGCTCGCGCGGTCGCGATCAACGGTGACAAACGTCGCCGCGCCCGCGTCCTGCTGATCGATATCGACGTCGCTGATTTTTCCCGGCTGCGCTTTCAGCGCCTTGACCAGGCGATTGCCCGCATCGGCCAGCGTTTCGGGCGATTCCGCATAAAGTACGTATTGGTACGCGCTGGTTGTCTGGCGCCCGCCGACTTGCAGATCCTGCACCGGATTGAGAAACAGGCTGACCCCGCGTATGCGCGCCAGCCGCGGTCGCAATCGCGTGATCACATCGGTGACGGCAATGCGTTGATCGCGCGGTTTCAAGCTGACAAACATGAACCCGGACCCGGCGCGCCCGCCACCGGCAAACGCAACGACCGTCGCCACTGCCGGGTCGGACCGCACGATCTTTTCGATCTGGGTCAGCTTTTGCGACAAGCTGGTAAATGACAGCGACTGGTCAACGCGCAAGCCACCCGCCATGCTGCCGGTATCCTGTTGCGGCAGAAAACCCTTTGGCGCGATCATCAGGCAGTAGACATTCAGCACGACCGCGCCGAGCAGAAGCAGCAGCACCGGCCCACGATGGCGGAGCGCCCAATCGAGCTGGCGCGCATAACTGCGATGGAGCCAGTCAAAAAACCGCCGCGATCGATCAAACACCACGCGGCTAAACCGATCGACATTGCGTTCGCGCTCGTGCTCGCTTTCCAGCAGGCGCGAGGCGAGCATCGGCGTCAGGGTCAGCGATACCAGCAGGCTGATCGCGACAGCGGCGGTCA
>JAYTHT010000108.1:0-6152 GCA_043732365.1 Novosphingobium sp.
CTTACAGTTGAGTTTAATGCCGCGGCCATATGATGTGCCGGAGCCGAAAGTGTTTACATGACTTTGCCCCAGACAATCCTTTCATTCCCGCGCGACAATTCGCGAGGGATCTCTCGCCGCGGTGTTCTTTCAGGCGCTAGTGCAATCGCGTCGGGCGCCCTTCTGTCTGGCTGCTGGCTGGGACGGCCTCAACCGGCCAATGGCTTGCGCATCGCGGTGATCGGCAAGGGCGCGACTGACACGCGGCTGCTCTTCCCATCTGCGGGGATCCATCCGGATTTTCCGATCACCTATTCCGAATTCGAATCCGGCCATCTTGCGGTTGAAGCGCTCAATTCGGGTGCGATCGATCTTGCCTGCATGAGCGAAATACCACCGGTTTTCGCACTCGCTTCGACCGTGCAGAGCTTTTTGCAGATCGCTGTCGAGCATGGTGACGTCAACAGCCAGGTCGTGCTGGTGCCCAAGGGGTCACCGGTGCAGACGCTGGCCGATTTGAAGGGCAAGCGTAGTGGCTATGTCCGCGCGACCACTTCGCAATATTATCTAATCCTCATGCTGCAGTGGGTTGGACTCAAATGGTCCGATATCAACCTGGTCGCGATGACTGTGGCCGATGGTACGGTGGCTTTTTCCCAGGGTGCGCTCGATGGCTGGGCGATCTATGGATACCCGATCGAACGGGCCATCGCCGCAGACGGCGCGCGGATCCTGAAAACCGCGCAGGGTTTTCTGTCGGGCAATTACCTGCTCGCCGCGCACACGGACGCAGTTTTCGACCTTGCGCGTGCCGATCTCATCCGTCGGTTCCTGCGGTTGCAGCGTCAGGCGTTTGCCTGGAGCGCGGCGCACGAGCCGCAATGGATAGCCACGGCAATCGGCGTCCCGGTTGACTATGTTCAGGCGCAATTCGCGCGCAAAAGCGATGGTTATCAGTTGCGCCCCGTGATCGATGCGGCGATCGCATCGCAACAATCCGTCACCGATGTCTTTGCGCAAGCCAGGCTGATCCCGCACCGGGTCGACTCATGCCGCGCCCGAACGCAATGGCCGTTGGCCGAGCGCGCTGTACGAATGTCTTACGCGCGACGCCGTGGCCGGACACGGGTTGATCTGCACATTGCGCGTCGAGCCCGAACTGTACCCCGGTTCGCGGCGGCCTGCCCAAGACCATTGCCCGGCTGCAAGGCGACACCTGGGTGATCAACGGTGAAAAGATCTATTCAACCGGTTCGACCGGGCTCGACTGGTTCGCCGTGTTTGCCCGAACTGACGAGCCCACGCCGCGGCTCGGCCTCCTGCTGGTCGATCCCGGTGCACCTGGGATCGAAATCGTTCCCGAATGGGAACACCTCGGGATGCGCGCGACGGTCAGCCATAAAGTTAGTTTCCGCGACACGCCGACCCTTGCCGGCCATGCCATCGACCTGCGCCTGCCCGCCGAATGGGGCCCGATTCCTGGCGCAGTCAACAGTGCCCAAGCGTGGAACTCGCTGGCTCTGGCGACGATCTATGATGGCGCCGCGCGCGACTGGCTGGCGCGGTATCTCAACGATCGCGTACCATCAAACCTTGGTACACCGCTTGCTTGCCTGCCGCGCATACAGGAAAAATTCGGTGAAATCGAAGCGCTGCTGAACACCAACCGCGCCCTGATCGAAAGCGCCGCCGCAGCGATTGATACCGGACACGGGCCGGATGCGAACGGCATCAACCTGATCAAGCACGTGGCCAACACCAACGCCATTCGCGCCGTCGAAATCGGCCTCGAACTGACCGGAAATCCCGGAATCAGCCGCAATAATCCGCTGGAACGCCATTACCGTGACGTATTGTGCAGCCTCATCCATTCGCCGCAGGCCGATACCGTGCTGGTCAATGCCGGCAAGCCCGGGCTGGCCGTGGAAACTGCAACGCGATGAGCGTTGTCATAGCCAGCCAGCTGGAGCCGGCGATCAACGCGATCCTGGCTGGCCATGCTTCGCGCCCCACGGTCATCATGGCGCCCGAACAGGATCCCTGGTCGATCGCGACGCAGGCCGATGTGCTGATCGTTCGCCCGACACCGGCTTGTCGCAATGCGCCGCGCGATGTGATGCCACCGCGTTGGCCCGGCCGGTTGCGCTGGGTGTTCAGTTGCTCGGTCGGGGTCGATTTCTATCCCGGCTGGCTGCTTGACGGGCCGTCGGTTTCTTGCGCGCGGGGCACCGTATCGGAAGAAATTGCCGACTACGTGATTGCAGCGATTTATGCCCACGCCAAGGATCTGACGAGTGCGGCGGTGCGCTCCCCACAAGACTGGCAGTACCGCGAACTCGGTCGCGTGGTTGACAGCACGGTCGGGGTGATTGGCCTGGGCGCGATCGGCACCGCCGTGGCCCGCCGCGCCGCTGCGCTGGGCGCCCGCGTGCTGGCCGTGCGGCGCAGCCGCACCGGTATGATCGGGGTGATCGGCGTCGAAATGCGCGACAGTCAACGGTCTCTACAAAGCAGAAGTCATCTGGCGGCAATGATCGTGGCCGACCGCATCTGCGTTGGAAATGGCTACCCTGCGCTGGGCCGACTGGTTCAACAACCACCGCCTGTTCGGCCCCATCGGATACATCCCACCCGCCGAGGCCGAAGCCAATTACTATCCAGCCCTTGAGAACCTCGATATGGTTGCATGACTCAAACCAATCAGCCTCCAGAAAATCCGGGACTCTTCAACGCACCGAAGTTATCCTATGGCAAACGGTGGCACAACACTCTGGCGACAGCATACCTGAATGCGCAATGCTCGCCACCCTACAGCGAGAAGACGAGTCGGGGCCGCCGGAACTCCACACATGATCCCCAAACTCCTGAGCCATGCAAACGGCGGAATATCGTAGTATTATTGATCGCATCGACTGCTCCAAATGGACTGGCTAAAGCTGCGTCGAACCTTACGGTCGCAAAATCCCCGCAAATACAAAAGAAATCTCCGCGACGAAACTGGGACGGAAGATTTTACGTCGCGCTGCAACACCATCAACACTGCCCGCTCACGGAATTGCACCGTCGATGTCCAATGGCGACATCGCCATCGGTCCGACATGACATGCCAAGCGGAACAAATTCGATCCTTCGGTGGTTATGTAGATACACGCTTTGCTCGTGCTCGCGCGTTCAAGGATAGTTCAATGAACACGATCTCCAGAGGAATGGTTGCCGGCTTCGTCGCAACAATCGTGTTGTCCACGACAATGATGGGCAAAGCCGCCATGGGTGTCATGCCTGCGCGGAATCCCGTAGGCATGATTGCCAACATGATAAGCACATCGCTGGCCATGGGCTGGGTGATCCACTTCATGATCGGAACCATCATCTGGCGCGATCCATTCGCGGGTGTCCATAAAGTCCTGCCAGGCAGCCAGCCCTGGATAAAAGGCGGCGTCGGTGCCTCGCTATTGATGATGGTGGCGGTCATGCCGATGGCTGGAGCAGGTTTATTCGGCATGCAAATGGGCATGATGGCTCCGGTTATGACACTGGTGCTGCATCTTATCTACGGCGCCGTGCTCGGCGCTTTGTATGGCGCATTGCCCAGCAATACCGCCGCGGTGGCACAATGAACGCGCCCGCAAGACTCCCGGCCGGGGAAAGATTCCCCACCACCAGCGTGGCGCGTCTGCATGGCGGCGAACTCCAGCTTGGCATGCCGGTCGACGATCATGATTGGCAGATGGTGGTGGTCTATCGCGGAAAACACTGCCCAATTTGCAAATCATATCTCTCCGAGCTGGAACGAACCGCGCCTGACTTCGCCCAAGCGGGCATTGGCGTCATCGCCATTTCCTGCGACCCCGAGAACCGTGCCCGCGCTTTTGCCGAGGACATAGGGATCACCTTCCCGGTCGGCTACGACCTGTCGGTTGATCAGATGAGGGCGCTTGGGCTTTACATCTCGGAACCGCGTTCGGAAAAAGAAACCGACCGACCCTTCGCCGAGCCAGCGATTTTCGTGATCAACGCTGACGGTTTGCTTCAAATAGTCGACATCTCGAACGCGCCCTTCGCCAGACCGGAACTCGTCGGCCTCGCCAAGGGGCTGAAATTCATCCGCGACAATGACTATCCGATTCGCGGGACGCTGGTGGTCTGAACGTCTTGGCAGACCCTTCCATCTCATCACTCAGAGTCTGTGGGCAGGCGATTTGGCCGCTTCCGCATAAAAGGTTGATATAACCATGAAACTCGATGGGAATTTACGCATCATTCCTCACAATAGGCTTTCCGCTCCGATTAAGGTCGTAGGTGTTGGCCGGCAGATGGACTGAAACAATGCATAAAGTCGATGTCGCCATCATCGGCGCGGGCACAGCAGGCATGGGAGCCTATCATGCCGCGCGCAAGCACACGGACAAGCTGGTGCTGATCGAGGGCGGCCCATATGGCACGACCTGCGCGCGGGTCGGCTGCATGCCCTCCAAACTCCTCATTGCGGCAGCCGAGGCAGCCGAGGCCGTGCGCGCCGCCGTCGGTTTCGGCGTGCATACCGGTGCTTTGGGCATTGACGGGATCGAGGTCATGGAGCGGGTGCGGCGCGAGCGTGATCGCTTCGTCAGCTTCGTACTCGAAACGGTGGAGGGATTTGATCCTTCGCATCGTCTGAAGGGCTGTGCGCGATTCGAAGACGCGCATGTTTTGCGCCTTGACGACGGCGAAATTGTGCACGCCGCCCGCATCGTCATAGCCACAGGGTCGGTGCCGCTGCGGCCACAACTGTTCGATGCCATGGGCGACCGGCTGATCGTCAGTGACGACGTCTTTGGCTGGACCAGTCTGCCGGGCGCGGTGGCCGTCTTCGGTGGCGGCGAGCTTGGTCTGGAACTGGCGCAGGCGCTGGGTCGCCTCGGCGTTCGGGTGCGGTTGTTCGGTAAGGGAAGTCGCGTCGGCCCGCTCAGCGATCCGGCTGTGCGCACTGCCGCTGTCGTTGCGATCGGTGCCGATTTTTCATTCGACGCGGACGCCCAGGTGCATGACATTTTGCGCGAAGGCGACGCTGTGGTGGTCCGTTTCACCAACTGCGGCGCGCCGCAAGAGGAACGGTTTGACTTGCTTCTGGCTGCAACCGGACGGGCACCAGCGCTTGGCGGCCTAAACCTCGCAGCCTCCGGTCTGGTCCTCAACGATCAAGGCGCGCCAAGGATCAATCCGCTGACGATGCAGGCGCAAGACAGTCACATTTTCTTCGCCGGGGACGTCGCCGCGCGCATCGCGTTGCTGCCCGAAGCCGCCGACGACGGCCGGATCGCGGGCGACAACGCCGGGCGCTATCCGAACGTTTTGAGCCATAGCCGCCGTACGCCGCTCGCCATCGTATTTACCGATCCCAACATTGCTACCGTAGGTGCGTCTTTTGCCGAATTGACTGAATCGTCGTGTGACTTTGAATGCGGCGAAGTGGATTTCGCCGATCAAGGCCGCGCGCGGGTTCTATGCAAGAATCGCGGACTGCTTAGGCTCTATGGCGAGCGTAGCACGGGCCGGCTGCTTGGTGCCGAGATGGTCGCGCCGGAGGGTGAGCACCTAGCTCATCTCCTGGCGTGGGCGGTCCAATCCGGGATGGATGTGGAGAGCGCGCTGGCCATGCCTTTCTACCACCCGGTGATCGAGGAAGGCCTTCGCACAGCCTTGCGTGACCTCAGCTTCAAGCTGGGTCGCCGTTCCGAACTGCCCCCGCGCAGCATCGATTGCGGTCCTGGCAGCTGATGCCACATGACATGAGGTGCAATACCCTCCAAACACCCTAAGCTGTGTTGACAAAAGGGGGATTCCCAAACGGGTCGAGTTCTGATTCAAGGCTGCTCTTTGGCGAGCAGTCATGGGCCGTGGGGACTTGTTAGAGGCGGAATGGGAACTGATCGGGCCGCTTTTGTCATCTGAGCGCGGCTGCTAGGCGCGGCCTGCAGGTGATAATCGTCGTTTTCTCAATGGTATGCTTCATGTGCTGCGGGTGGGTTGTCCCCAGCGCGACATGCACGAACGGTTTGGCAAGTGGAACTCGGTCTATGTCCGGTTCCGGCGCTGAGAGGTGGCTCGGTTTGTCTGCACAGGGATCGGCAACGGCTAAGTGGATCGCCTGGCGGTTGTTTCCTCGAAATGCCGATATGGGTTTCATGTAGGGA
>JAYTHT010000109.1:0-1762 GCA_043732365.1 Novosphingobium sp.
CATTTGGCAATGATATGGCGCATCTCATGCGGCGCCAGGAATTGGGGCTTTTTGATATGGATCGGCTTGCCAGTGCGCGCCAGGGCCAGCACCAGATCGGTTTGACGCGCCAGGAACGCGGGCAATTGTACGATGTCGGCGACTTCTCCCACGGGTGCTGCCTGCCACGGCTCGTGCACGTCGGTGATCACCGGGAAAGCAAACGCAGCCTTGACTTCGGCCAGCAGGGTCAGCCCTTTGTCCAGACCAACCCCCCGGTACGAATGCATCGACGATCGATTGGCCTTGTCGAATGACACCTTGAAAACATGGGGTATGCCCAGCCGGGCGGTAACCTGTTGAAAATGCTCTGCCACGGCAAAGAGCGTGTCGCGGTCCTCGATCACATTCATTCCGCCGATCAGGACCAGCGGCGCATCGTTGGCAATTGTCACACCGCCCGGCAGATCAACCGTCATTGCGGTCATACGATACCCCTGGCCAGCAGCACAGCCTCGATCATGGCGACATCCCCGGGATTGTTGAGCTCGATGCAATCCCAGCCGACCGGATCGAATGGCACCGCGCGCACCGGCAAACCCGCTTCGAGGAAACGCAACTGCTCCAGCCCCTCTGCCTGCTCAAGCAACGACGGCGCCAAAGCGGCATAGGCAACAAGCGCTGCGGGACGAAACGCATAAACGCCAAGATGCAGATGCACGTTCTCGTGCGCCGCAAGCGTGTTCACCGGCATATGCGGGATCACCCGTTTCGAAAAATAGAGCGCGCGGCCCGCTGGCGTGAATGTCACGGTCGTGCCACCCACGCGCCCCGCGGCCTGATCGGCGATCAAGTGCCCGTATGTGCTGGCCGAACAGCGCAAGGCCGGGGTCGCCATCACTGCTGCTGCGTCATTGGCCATCGCCGCGACCAGACCGCGCACCACGTGCACCGGCGTCAGCGGTGCATCTCCCTGAAAATTGACAACGATTGGCGCAATGTCACCCAACACCGCCAACGCGGCCGCGCAGCGCTCCGTACCATTGCGACAAGTGGCGGGCGTCATGACCACTTGCCCGCCAAACCCGCGCACTACCGCCGCGATACCCGCATCGTCAGTCGCCACCCACACCAGTTCAGGCGCGGCGATTTGCGTTGCCGCCATCCAACTGCGCTCAATCAGGGTGCGCGCCTCGCCAGTCGCCCCGCGCAAGTGGGCCAGCGGTTTTCCCGGATAGCGTGTCGAGGCATTCCGGGCGGGGATAATGATGGCAAAGGGCTCAACCTCTGGAGCAGGTTCAGGACCAGCGTCATTCTGGGGCATGGAACCGCCTCAACCCAGGCCCGGACAACAAATCGCGGATGCAGACAACGCTGTCAAAAAATTTTTCAGGATCTATGCCGTCACGCAATTGATCACGCACAAATACCACCTGCACAACCAGCCAAAATTTCTCACCGCATTCCAGCGATCAGGCTTTGTGGCGATGGCCCGAGCCGGAATCAAGCCAAGTTGCATCCATCGTCGCGCTGAAAAGCTGCGCGTTTGCGTTATGCTGCCGATTTGGCAGCGAGACCATCACGGCGTAACCGTTTTCGATGTTTTTGACGCCCACGACGATCCCCACCAGCGGCGTCATCAGGCCCTGTCGCAATCAGGTTGGGCGCACGACCAGCACATGGAAACTGCCGGGTACCATCGCCGGGCGTGCGCCGGGTTTGGCCGGAGGTCCAAACCGCGCTGTCGGCAGATAAAGCGCGCCGGTCTTGGGATCGAGCGCGC
>JAYTHT010000110.1:0-1757 GCA_043732365.1 Novosphingobium sp.
CCAGCACTTGCGCGGCGACTTCGCTCAGGTCGAGCACATCACCGCCGCGACCCACACGACCATGGGTGCGCAAGTCATCACGCTTTGCCGAGTCAATGCGGCTGTCGCGTGCGATCACTTTTTTGATCGACGACAGGATTTCTTCAACCGAGGGTTCGCCCGCCTGACGCATGCTAGTCGTGATCCCCTGTCAAATTCTTGCCCCAATCCGAATCAACGGTCTGGCCACCATAAGTGAATATCACGCCGCCCGCCACTACGGTAGGGGTTGGACCGGCACTGTTGCATCTTGCGCCGGGGTCGTGTCGGTCGAGGTGGACTGGCGTGTCGGCGAGGGGTCACGGTGCCAGTCGTTGGCATCGTTGGCGTCATGGTCATAGTGGACTTGCGGATCATACAGCGCCGCGCCCAGATCGGCATCGAGCGCCAGATCCTTTGATTGCGCGCGGCCCATCGCCGCCAGCAAATTGAACCCGGCGACATACGCATTGCGCTTTGCTGTCACCAGATTGACTTGCGCGGTGACCAATTCGCGCTCGGCATCCAAGATGTTGAGGATTGTGCGGTTGCCCACCGTGTTTTCCGCGCGCACGCCCTGCAGGCTGAGCGCGGCGGCATCGACCGCGGTCTGGTTCAGCGCGATCGAATCGTTGGCCGCCCGCCATGAGGCAAAGTCGGCGCGCACGGTCGCAATCACTTCGCGTTCGACCGAAATCTCGTGATCGTCGGCGGCGCCGGCATTGGCCTGAGCCTGGCGGATCTGCGCGCTGGGCAATCCGCCCTGATACAACGGGATGGTTGCCTGCAACCCGACCTGGGCCGTGCCGGTATGCGGCAGCGTGCCCAAAAAGATCGCCTGGGCCGGCAGCGTGTGGAGGTAGTTGGTATAAGCCGTCGATCCGACCGCCGCGATCTTTGGCAGGCGCGACGCATCGGCGGTTTTGATGTCATAGCTGGCCGCCTTTGTCGCCAACCGCGCCGCCGCCAAATCGGGATTCGAGTCGAGCGCGATTTGCACCGCATCGTCAGGCTGATGCGGCAATCCGGCCAGCGGTGGCGGCGTTTGCAGCCCATCGGGCGCATGGCCGACCGCCTGGATATAGCGTTCGCGCGCGCCGATCAGGTTGGATTCGGCGGTGCGCAATGTGGCGCGGCCTTGGGCCAGCCGCGAATTTGACTGCGCCACGTCGGTGCGCGTGACATCGCCGATTTCAAAGCGGTCGCTCGTCGCCTTCAGATTGGTTTCAAGGACTTGCACATTCTGGCGGTTGAGCGCGACGATCGCGGCGTTGAGCGTGACATCGAGATAGGCCGCGACGACTTGCGAAAATACGCTCGTTTCGGTGCCGCGCAAGCTGGCTTGGCCCTGCGAAACGCGCGTCTTGGCCGCATTGACCGCACTGCGCACCCCGCCGCCCGAATACAGCGGCACGCTGAGTGACGTGTTCGCCTGAAGCGTATCGCGGGGGTAGAAGTCGTAGGTGCCATAGGCCAGTTTTTCGATGGTATGCGAATATAAGACCGAGCCCTGTAGACTGGGCAACCCTTGCGAGCGCGCGATCGGCACATTTTCGTCGGTCGCGCGCTGAGTAGCGCGCGCCGAGGCGAGATCGGGATTGTTGCCATAGGCCGCAATCAGGGCCTCGCGCAGCGTTTCTGCCTGTGCTGTTGCGGGCGCTATTGTCATCGCCCCGCCGATCAGCAGTCCTGTCCAAACCCCCCGCTTCATCGCAGTCAGAAGCTCCAGCTTTTCTTGG
>JAYTHT010000111.1:0-1756 GCA_043732365.1 Novosphingobium sp.
TGGCCGATCGGGCTGGTTTATGCCGCGGTGTGGTTGGGCATGTTGGTTTTTTCGCGCATTTCGTCGCTCAGCGGGATGGCGGCGGCGGTCGCCGCGCCAGTTGCCGCGCTGGCGTTGGGCCATCTGGATTATGCGCAAGTGCTGGCACCGCTCGCACTGCTGGTGCTGTGGCTGCATCGCGCCAATATCATGCGGTTACGGTCGGGGACCGAGCCGCGTGTGGGCAAAGCTGGCGCATGACCCCTGTATTAACCGATGCAGAACGGTTTGCCCGCGTCCGACTGTTGCGGTCGCCGCATGTCGGTCCGGTGACGTATTATCACTTGCTCAGCCGCTTTGGCAGCGCGCAGGCCGCCTTGCCCGCGATGCCCGGCCTGGCCTTGCGGGGAAGAGGCGCTGCACGGGGCGGGGGGCGTTACGCGCTGGTCGGCGCAGACAAGATCGAGGCCGAGTTTGAAGCGACCGAACGCAGCGGCGCGCGTTACGTGTTTCATGACGAGTCCGAATACCCGCTGACCCTGCTGGCGATCGACAACCCGCCCCCGGTGTTGAGCGTACGTGGCAATCTGGCGCTGTTTGATCAGCCGATTGTCGCGGTGGTCGGTGCGCGCAATGCGTCGGCGGGTGCGGTGCGGCTGGCGCGCGACTTTGCCGCCGGGCTGGCGGGGCGCGGGTTTGCCGTGGTGTCGGGGCTGGCGCGCGGGATCGATGCCGCTGCGCATCTGGGCGCGCTGAATGCGCAGCGCGGCGACGGTGGCACGATTGCGGTAATCGCCGGCGGCATCGATGTGGTCTATCCCCCAGAACACGCTGCTTTGCAGGAACGCGTGGCGGCAGAGGGCCTGCTGGTTGCCGAAATGCCCCCGGGGACCGAGCCCCAGGCCCGCCATTTCCCGTCGCGCAACCGGATCATCGCGGGGCTGGCCGCCGGGACTGTCGTCGTCGAGGCCGCGCTCAAGTCCGGTTCGCTGATCACCGCGCGCCTGGCTGGCGAATATGGGCGAGAGGTGATGGCGGTACCGGGATCACCGCTCGATGCACGGTCGCACGGGTGCAATCACCTGATCCGCGATGGCGCAATCCTGGTGCAAAGCGCCGACGATATTGCCGAACTGGTCGAAACGTTCGAAGGCACCGCCCGGTCGACATTCCGCGACAGCGGGCTCGCCGATTACCAGGCGGACGACGGCGACGGCAGCGATAGTGCCGCTATGGTAGACGCGATAGCCGGGCTGCTGGGCATGGCGCCGGTTGCCATTGATGAATTGATCCGCCAAAGCGGCGTGGCACCGGGCACGGTGCAGGATGCGCTGCTCGATCTGGAACTGGCCGGGCGCCTGATGCGCCATGCCGGGGGCCGGGTCAGCCTGACTCCATGAAGCTGACCCCCGTGAAGTTGTGCTTGACGGCCAGCCAAGGTTTTCTCCACCCTCGCGTGTACACACACGTAACGTATTCCGTTTTCAGGACACTGCGCGCCCTATGAAGCTGGTCATCGTCGAATCCCCGGCCAAAGCCAAAACCATCGAAAAGTATCTCGGCCCGGGCTATCAGGTGCTGGCCTCGTACGGTCACATCCGCGACCTGCCCCCCAAGGACGGCTCGGTCCGCCCCGACGAAGACTTCGCGATGGATTGGGAACTGTATGGTGACAAAGCCGCCCGGGTAAAGGCGATCACCGATGCGGCCAAAGGCGCCGAACAACTGATCCTGGCGACCGATCCCGATCGCGAGGGAGAGGCCATTTCGTGGCATG
>JAYTHT010000112.1:0-6111 GCA_043732365.1 Novosphingobium sp.
GGCCTGGCCAAAGCGGCGATCGGCGCGCGCGTCGATGGCGAATTGTATGACATCACACGCCCGCTGACCCGCGATGCGCAACTGTCGCTGGTGACTGCACGCGACGAAGCCGACGCGCTGGAACTCGCGCGCCACGATTTCGCGCATATTCTGGCCGAAGCGGTGCAGTCTCTGTTTCCCGGCACGCAGATCACGTTCGGCCCGTCGACCGACGACGGGTTCTATTACGATTTCGCGCCACCAAAAATCGACGGCAAAGACCGCCCGTTTACCGAGGACGATCTGCCCGCGATCGAGGCAAAAATGCGCGCATTGATCGCGGCGGACAAACCGCTGCGCCGCGAAGCATGGGCACGCGCCGACCTGATCGCGCGCTGGACGGAAAGCGGCGAAACATTCAAGGCGCAGTGGGCGGCAGAACTGCCTGCCAATGACTCCGGGGCCGAGGAATTGACCGTCTACTGGTCGGGCGACGACTGGTTCGACATGTGCCGTGGGCCGCATCTCGCCTCGACCGGAAAGCTCGATCCGCAGGCATTCAAGCTGACGCGGGTATCGGGCGCCTATTGGCGCGGTGACCAGAAAAATGCGATGCTCAGTCGCATTTACGGCACCGGCTGGCTCAATAAGAAACAGCTCGATGCGCATTTGCTGCGCGTCGAGGAAGCGACCAAACGCGACCACCGCAAACTGGGCGCCGAAATGGACTTGTTCCATTTGCAGGCCGAAGCGCACGGATCGGTGTTCTGGCACCCCAAAGGCTATCGCATCTGGCGCGAGCTGGAGGCCTATATGCGCCGCGCGATCGACAGCGCTGGCTATCGCGAAGTCAAAACCCCGCAAGTGATGGACGCGCGCCAGTGGGAGGTATCGGGCCATTGGGGCAAATACCGCGAAAACATGTTCGTTATCCCCGACGAAGTGCCCAATGTGGCCGATGAAGGCCCGTTGGTATCGGACGATGCGCAATGGATGGCGTTGAAACCGATGAACTGCCCCGCCCATGTGCTGATTTTCCGGCAGGGCATCAAATCGTATCGCGACTTGCCGCTGCGGTTTTATGAAAACGGCTGTTGCCATCGCAACGAACCGCATGGCGCGCTGCATGGGCTGATGCGCGTGCGCCAGTTTACCCAGGACGACGCGCATATCTTTGCCCGCGAAGACCAGATCGTCGAAGAAGTGCGTAATTTCTGTGCGCTGGCCGACCGGGTCTACAAGGACTTTGGCTTTACATACGCGATCAAGCTGGCGCTACGCCCCGATCAGCGGTTTGGCAGCGAAGCCATGTGGGACCAGGCCGAGGACGAATTGCGCAATGCGGTCGTCAGCGCAGGTCTGGCCACGCCCGAATACGGCTGGGAAGAACTGCCCGGCGAAGGCGCGTTTTATGCGCCAAAGCTGGAATGGCACCTGACCGATGCGATCGGCCGCACCTGGCAGGTCGGTACGATACAATCGGACCGCGTGCTGCCCGAACGGCTCGACGCGAGCTATATTGCGCAGGATGGCGAACGCCATCGCCCGGTGATGCTGCACCGTGCGATATTCGGGTCATACGAACGTTTCATCGGCATCCTGATCGAACATTTCGCGGGCCGGTTGCCCGTCTGGCTCGCCCCGGTACAAGCGGTGGTGGCGACGATCGTATCCGATGCCGACGGCTATGCCCACGAGGCCGTCGCCGCGCTGGCCAATGCGGGAATTCGCGTCGAGGCCGATCTGCGCAACGAAAAGATCAATTACAAAGTGCGCGAACACTCCTTGCAGAAAGTCCCGTACTTGCTGGTCGTGGGAAAGCGTGAGGCCGAGGAAGGCACGGTGGCGATCCGCCAATTGGGCGAACACCAGCAACGCGTCATGCCGCTGGCCGAAGCGATCGCGCTGTTGAAAGCCGATGCGACCGCGCCCGATTTGCGCGGTTAGCCCGGGCGGGGGCAAGACTACCATGACCCCGCGCCGGTTGTGATACCAATCCAGCTCGTAAAGCAGTCTTAAATCATAATCGGGCATACCCATATTCACTTAGGGATAAGTGGAAACGGGTATGACGATGCAATTTCGCCCATTGGCGGCCGACGGGCTGATCGATGGGGCGATCAGTGAAGAGGCGGTGCTGGCGCTGCGGCGCCAGGTCTGGCCTGCAGGCGTCGTTGATGCGGCGCAGGCCGAGGACATCTTGTCGATCAATGAGGATGTGCACCGGCCCAGCCCGGCATGGACGACCTTTTTTGTCGAGGCGATCACCGAATTCCTGATCAACACCAGCAACCCGCGCGGGTCTTTGTCAGAGGCGCAGGCCGACTGGCTGGTCTTGCGCATGGATCACGGCGGACGGCTCAATTCACCGGCAAAGATCGAACTGCTGGTCCATCTACTGGAAAAGATGGACAGCCCGCCCGCCACAATGAAAAGTTACATCCTGGGGCAGATCGAACGCGCGATCATATTTGGTATCGGGCCGACGCGCAAAGACGTCGATGCCGGCGACGTGGGCCGGGTCAGCGTGGAAGAATGCACGCTGTTGCGCCGGGTGATCTTTACGCCAGCAGGCTCCGGTCCACCGCGGGTCAACGCCGATGAGGCGGAAATGCTGTTCCGCATCAAGGATGCGACGCTAGACGCCGACAATGCTCCCGAATGGACGACACTGTTTGTGCAGGGCATCGCCAATTACCTGCAAAGTTGGCAGGGCCTGACTCTGCCCAGCGCCGAACACGAACCAGCGGATGAACCATTTCCAACGCCGCGCGACATCGGCAATGGTGCGCCCCGCGAAGTGCGCACGAGTGCCAACGGCCTCGTATCGGCGGTGCGCGGTAGAGGGTTTGGGGGCGGGTTTGGGCGGCGCCGCACCGATAATCCGCGCGACTTTGTCGCCGAAGAGCGCGCCGAATACACTGTTTCACCCGATAACCAGCAATGGCTGGACGCACGGCTTGCCGCAGACGGCGATCTCGACCCGATGGAACAGACCCTGATGACCTTTATGCGCGCCGGCCGCGGGACAAGGACTTGAAAGCGATGGACCGTAAACGCAATATCACGCCTGCACGTCACCCGCACAATATCCCGGTCGGGGTGGGCCATGCCGGATCCGAACGGCGCGGACGCAAACGGCGGGACATGACGCCGGCCAACAGCATCGAGGCAGTGCGCCTGGTCGACCTGTCAACGCATGGCTGCTGCCTGGGCTTTGCGACAGCGGTCGACTTCCGGGCCGGGCAATTCATCCGCCTGGGTTTCTCCTGTGAAAAGGACGCCGTCCGCGCGATTGTGCGCTGGACCGAGGGCGAACGGATCGGCGCGGAATTCACCAGCGACCTGGCTGACGAACGGGTCGAGGCGATCCTGGGCGAAGGCCGTTCGCCAATGGTGGGATTGCTTTGATGCAAAGCCGGTACCGTTTTCAAAATTCGCTCATTCGCGAATTTTGGATCAAACCGTAAAGCTTTCGCCACAACCACAACTGCCTTTGGCGTTCGGATTGGCGAACACAAAACCGGCTTGAAAATCGTCTTCGACCCAGTCCATCGTGCTGCCGATCAGGTACAAGACCGACGCGCCATCGATGAACAGCATGCCGCCCGGCGTTACAATGCGTTCGTCCATCGCGATCACGTCGTTCACATAATCGACCGAATACGCCAGGCCCGAACAGCCCCGGCGCGGCGTCGACAAGCGCACACCGATCGCGCCATTGGGCGCGGCCGCCATTAAAGCAGCAATGCGGTCTTGCGCGCGCGCGGTCAGTTGGACGGCGGCGGGGCGTTCGCGCGTGGGGCGCTGTTTTGTGACCTCGATCATCGCGCTTTTCCTTTCAGAGCATACCAAGTTCGAGTTTGGCGTCGTCGCTCATTTTTTGTGGATCCCATGGCGGATCCCAGACCAGATTAACCTCTGCGTCGCGCACGCCCGGCACCGCGCTGACGCGCAATTCCACTTCGGCCGGCATCGATTCGGCGACCGGGCAATGCGGTGTGGTCAGCGTCATCTGGACCATGGCGTGGCCCTCGGCGTCGATCTCGACGCCATAGATCAGCCCCAGATCATAGATATTGACCGGAATTTCAGGGTCGTAAATTTCGCGCAACGCCAGAATCACGGCCTCGTAAGTATCACCACCGGGCTCAGCCGCGTTCACGGAGGTCGGGGTTTCGGCCAGAAACCCTTCCAGATAATCGCGTTTGCGCGCGAATTTGTCGCCCGATGTTTCGTCTTCGACTTTGGCGCGCGGCGGCGGTTCGACCGCCGTCACTTCCTCGATCGTAAACTTGTGGTCCTGCGTCATGCAAAAATCCTCAAGGTGCGCTCAATTCCGCGCACCAGCGCGGCGATATCGCTTTCGTCACTGTACAATCCAAAACTTGCGCGCGCGGTCGCGGGCACACCAAACGCGGCCATCAGGGGCTGCGCGCAATGGTGCCCGGCGCGGATAGCCACGTTCTCTTCGTCCAATATCGTGCCCAGGTCGTGCGGGTGCACCCCCTCGAGCGTGAAACTCACGATCCCGGCGCTGTCTTCCGGTCCGAACAGCCGCACCGCGTTGAACCGTCCCAATTCTGCGCGCGTGCGTTTCACCAGCGCTGCTTCGTGCGCATGGATTGCCGCGAGCCCTTGCGCATTCACAAACTTAGCAGCAGCGGCAAACCCGATCGCCTCGGCAATCGCCGGTGTGCCCGCTTCGAACCGTTGCGGTGCCGGGGCCCAGGTGCTTTGCGCAAACGTCACACGGTCGATCATCGATCCGCCGCCCTGCCACGGCGGCATGGCGTCCAGCACTTCTGCCTTTGCCCACAGCGCGCCGATCCCGGTCGGACCGTAAAGCTTGTGCGCGGAAAACGCATAGAAATCACAATCCAGCGCGGCCACATCGACCGGCACCCGCGATACCGCCTGGCACCCGTCGATCAGGATGCGCGCGCCGACCTGATGCGCGATACGCACCGCGCGCGCGACATCGAGCACCCCGCCCAGCACATTCGACACATGCGAAAACGCGACCAGCTTATGCGCCGGGGTCAGCATCGCCTCTGCCGCGTCGAGATCAATCTGGCCATCATCGGTCAGCGGGCAGACGTCGATTACGATGCCCGTCCGATCGCGGATCAATTGCCACGGCACGATGTTGGAATGGTGTTCCAGCAGCGACAGCAATATCCGGTCGCCGGGACGCAGATTGGCGATGCCCCAGCTCTGCGCAACCAGATTGATCGCTTCGGTCGCGCCGCGCGTAAACACCAATTCGTTTTCGCCCCCGCCGATCAGCGCCGCAACTTCGCGCCGCGCCGCTTCGTACGCCGTGGTCATGTCCGCCGACCGGGCATAGAGCCCGCGATGGACCGTCGCATAATCAGGGCCGAGCGCGCGTGCGACCGCATCGATTACCACATTAGGTTTTTGCGCGGTGGCCGCGCTGTCGAGGTAATGCCAGCGCGCACCATCGGGCGTGACCATTCCCGGAAACGCATCAGCCGCGTGGGTCGGAATTTCGGCTAGAAAAGTCATACTACTGCCTCCAACGCGGCGAGCGCCGCCGCAGTCAATCGGTCTTTATCCGCCGCGCCGGTAAACGCTTCGGCCAGAAACGCCTGCAGCATCAGTGCTTTGGCGGCTGCGGGCGGAATGCCCCGGCTGGCGAGATAAAACAGCGCGCCTGCATCGAGTTCGCCAATCGCGCAACCGTGCGCACATTTGACGTCGTCGGCGTAAATTTCCAGTTCCGGCCGCGCATTGGCCGTCGCCGTGCGATCCAGCAGCATCGCGCGGATCGACTGTTCGCCATCGGTCCCAATCGCACCGCGATCAACCACCACCCGGCCCAGATAATTGCCGGTCGCATGGCCCGCCAGCACCTGCCGCACGACTTGCCGCGAAATCGCATCTGGTTCGGCATGGACCACTTCGGTGACGATTTCGACGGTCTGGTCCCCGCCCGCGATTTGCGCCACGCCCAGGTGAAATTTCGCCCCGGTGGCCAAAGTCACGCGCATCGCCACCCGGCCATAGCCGCGTGCTGCATTGAGCACATGGTATGAAAGCTGTGCGCCCGCGCCCAGCGTGATCGCAATATCGTGCACCGCTGCGTCATCGATCACCAGTGAATGCGCC
>JAYTHT010000113.1:0-1755 GCA_043732365.1 Novosphingobium sp.
GGCGGCCAAACCGGCGCCAAAACCCCATCAAACGGTCGAAGAGTTTGCTGCTGATGGCCCGGCGACGCCCGCGCCGCGCGTGCGCAACCGTGATGCCCATCCCGACGCGCCGCCGCGCCGCCCGTTGGTGGTGACAGAAGATGTGCTGCCCTATCACGCGCCGGTACTGATTATAGAGCCGGCGCATGAACCGGTTGCAAATGCCGATCCGGTTCCCACCGCACCGGACTGGGCACGACCGGCCTGGACCGCACAGGACAATGGGTCGGATTTTGGCAAAGATTTGGGGCACGATCATGGCGAGGCGCCGTTCGGTGCATTCATGGCGGTCCATTCTGCGGGGGCTGCCCCGGTCCAAAACGCCCAAGTGCCACCGTTTTTTGCCGGCAGCTTTGGCGTGGTGCCGCCACCGGCGCGGTCCGGCGCCTATGGCCCGGGCGAACCGACAGTTCTTCCCCCCGAAACCGGACCGCAAGACGATCTGCCGCATGCGCGGCCAGTGTTCCATCCCGGACCCATGCCTTTGGCCAGCCAGGCCAGTGCCGCACCTCAAGTGCCGATCGCTGAAGTGCCGGTTGCCAGTCTTGGCCTGGTGCAATTGATCGAGCGGCTGGCGCTGGCGATCAGCGTGCGTCAGGCGCACCACGCCGCGCAGGATTATCGGGGCGTTTCCGGCCCAACAGCCGCTGGCGATAGCGCCGAGCCGCTGCTGCGTGCCAAGCCGTCGCGGCTTGGCCGGGTTAGTGAAATCGCGGACCTTGATTATAGCGCCCCGGCGTTCCAGCAACAGGCCCCGGCCAGCGATGGCGCGGCGCCCGTGCACTTGCATGACCCGCTCGCGCGGATCGATGCGGCACACAATGACTGGGTCGATGTCCAGGACGATGATCTGCCGCCGCGCTTTCTGGGCGGTCATGTCGATCAACATCTGGCAGCACCGGCGCCGTCCGGCACGACAGCTCTCGAAACCATGAAGCTTGCGTCCGCAGACGCTTTCCCCGAAGGCACTTGCGCTGCGCCCCAGGGCTTTTTCGGTGCGTCGAATGACGCTATCGAGCCTGTTGAAACGCGCTATTCTTCGCTGGTCAATATGCCGATGGTGCGCCCCGACCAGGCGACGCGGGTGCCGGATAGCATGGAACCTCCCCATAGCTTGGAACCCGGCGTGGTTCACCAGAATGACCCGGTCGTCCAATTCCCGTTGCCGGCCAGTGATAATGCGGCACCCGCGCCGATGCGGGCCCCCACCGACCAGGCCGATCGCGCATTGCGCGACGCGCTGGCCACTTTGCGGCGTATGAGCGCGCAGCGTTGATCCGCCCGCAACGTTGATCAGTCTGCAATGTTGATCAGTCTGCAACGTTGATCAGTCCGGGGGGCTGATCCGCTGACACGTTTGGGCAACTTCTGACGGCGATCCGCGCCTGCCCCTTTTGCCTATCGGCGAAGTGGCATAGTCGCGGTTGCAAAATAACATTCATGCAGTCATGGGGGTTTTCGCGCAACTTTTGTTGCTTCGCGGGCAAAGTGATTCGCGCAAATGCGTGATGAGAGCGTGCGAGCGCCGGTTTTTGTGATAAAACCATGCGGCGGCAAAAGTTTACGGCGTGACGGCGATTCAACGATCCGCCATCAGGCCAGAAACGCCAACTCTGGTTAACGCCAACTCTGGTTGCAGGAATACAGGAAAAATGGGTTTTCCCCCGGTTCAAGGCCTTTATGATCCGCGTAACGAGCACGACGCCTGTGGTGTGG
>JAYTHT010000114.1:0-6104 GCA_043732365.1 Novosphingobium sp.
ATGCTCCCGATGCAGGCATTTTTAAGCCGCCAGACATTGGGCGTAGCCGAAGGCCGCACATTGTCGGTGGCGGAGGACAGGGCAAAAAAGTCGCCGCCAGCCATCAGCATGACCATCAGCAGCGGTGTCAGCACCGCCTGCCCCGATATGATCAGTCCCGCCAGCAGCATCAGCACTTGTGCGGTCTTGTGGACGAGCGAACGCAAAGTAAATGTAAGGATGCGCTGAAAGGTTGCCCGGCCTTCTTCGACCACCACGACAACGCCGTCGAGCCCCGCGTTCATCAACACGATCCCCGCCGCCGATTTTGCGACGTCGGTGGCGGTGGAAACGGCAATGCCTAATTGTGCCTGACGCAGTGCCGGGGCGTCATTGGCGCCGTCCCCGCACATGCCGACAATGTGGCCGGCGCTTTGCAGCGCCTGCACCAATGCAAACTTATCCTCGGGAAGCACGCCGGCGAAGACACCATAATTCTTCGGATCGGTCGTCGGGGAGATTGTTGCGTCCGGACAGGTCGGTCCGACGATGCCCACCGCATCCGCGACCACCCGCGCGGTGACAATGGCATCGCCGGTCACCATCACCACGCGCACCCCAAGCGCGTGAAGTCGCGCCACCAACGGCGCAGAATCGTGGCGCGGTGGATCGCTCATGGCGATGGCACCGGCAATGCGGAGGGGTAGCGCTGTCCCGCAAGCAACGATCAGGACGCGGTAGCCGCTGGCTTGCAGGTGTTCTACCATTGCAGCGGCGTCCGGTGACGGTTCGGCAATTTCAGCGCAGGCGGAAAGTGCGCCCTTGACGATGCGAATGGTCTTGCCCGCGGCATCGCTGGCGGTGGCACTGGACATTTTCTTTGCGGGATCAAAGGGGGTAAACGAGCTTCGCTTCCAACCTTTCGGGTTGGCCGATCCGGCCGCGGCATGGATGGCTGCATCAAGCGGATCGGCCCCGCCATTGGCGCTGGCCAGCGATGCCATGGCCAGCACATCAATATCGCTAAAACCCGGCATCGGCTGGCACGCCGCTACGGTCAAGCTGTTGCGGGTCAATGTGCCGGTCTTGTCGGCGCAAAGCACATCCATGCCGGCTGCTTCATCGAGCGCGGACAGCCGCGTGGGCAACACCCCGCGCCGGGCGACTGCGCGTGCACCCACGGTCGCTGCAAGTGTAAACATCGATGGCAGGGCAGCGGGAATGGATGCGAGCAAGGCCACCAGCACCAGTGGTACGATTTGCCCCAGCGGCATGTGGAGGCTTACCGCATAAGCAACCAGCAACACTGTGACGCAGCCGTTGAAAATTGCCAGATTGCGTACGACCCGAAAGATCGCCTTTTGCTCGGTGCTTTCGACATGGGCGGTTCGTATCAGCTCGGCGCTGCGCCCGAACCTGGTGCGGGCTCCGGTCGCAGTCACGGTGGCGACAGCCTCGCCACGCCTGATGAGCGCGCCGGCAAAAGTGTCGGCGCCAGCCCCCGCTTCTGCCGGCACCGATTCACCGGTCAGCATTGATTGATCGACCAGCACCGCGCCGCGCAGCAGGCGGACGTCGGCGGGAACGACCGCGCCCAGCGACAGCTTGACGACATCACCGACTACCAGTTCGGGCGCCGTCAATGTTTGCCATGATCCATCGCGGCGCACCGATGCGCAAACCGCCAGCTGCGATTTCAGCGCATCGAGGGTAGCTTGAGCCTTGCCCTCCTGGAAAAAGCTGAGCGCGGCGTTGAATAGCAGCAGGATCGCAATCGCGGCTGCCTCGAGATGTTCGCCCAGCGCCAGCTGCAGGACAATGGTAGCCTCGAGCATCCAGGGCACCGGTGCCCAGAATTTCGCCAAGGCTCGACCGAGCGGATTCTGCCTGGCTTCAGTAACCGCATTGGTGCCATCCGCCACGAGCCGGCGGCTCGCTTCAGCGCTCGATAAGCCGGTGTCGTCGACCTTGTTCGCCGAGAAAGCTAAAGCTGACATTATCAGTCTCCCGGCTGGCGTGCCGTCGTAACATCAGCCGAGACAATTCAGGAGCGCGCGAAAGCCTTGGAGAATACTTTTGCGCAAACGGCCGGATGTTTGTCGCGATATGTCCGGAAGTTTGGTTTCATGCCGAATGGGCCGCCGAATGGTCCCAGACCCAATCGACGATTTCCGGCATATCTTTGCCGTGCTTGTCGATATAATGCTTATGCTCGATCAATCTGTCGCGCATCTGCTGCTGCAGGTAGGCGCCCCTGGTCCCCAGGTTTGGCACCCGATCAATCACATCCTGCACCAGATGAAATCGATCGAGATCGTTCTGGACGCGCATGTCGAACGCCGTGGTGATCGTGCCTTCTTCCTTATAGCCATGAACGTGAAGATTATGGTTGGTCCGCCGATACGTGAGTTTGTGAACCAGGCTGGGATAACCGTGGAATCCAAAGACGATCGGCTTGTCGGTAGTGAACAATGCGTCATAGTTGCTGTCGCTCAGGCCGTGGGGATGTTCGGAGCGGGGCTGAAGGCGCATCAGATCGACGATATTGATGACGCGGATCCTCAGTTCAGGGAGATGGTCGCGCAGGATCGAGACCGCAGCAAGAATTTCCAGCGTCGGCGTATCGCCGCAGCATGCCATGACCACATCGGGCTCGGCATCCTGGTCATTGCTGGCCCATTGCCAGATGCCCAGGCCCTCGGTGCAATGGATTACCGCCGCCTCCATCGACAGCCATTGCGGCAGCGCATGCTTGCCAGCGACGACCACGTTCACATAGTGGCGGCTGCGCAGGCAATGGTCGAATACCGATAGCAGGCAATTGGCATCGGGCGGAAGATAGACGCGCACCACATCCGCCTTCTTGTTGATGACATGGTCGAGGAATCCAGGGTCCTGGTGGGTGAAGCCGTTGTGATCCTGCTGCCAGACATGCGAGGCGAGCAGATAGTTGAGCGAGGCGATGTCGCGCCGCCACGGCAATTCCGAGGTTACTTTCAGCCATTTGGCATGCTGGCTGACCATGGAATCGACGATGCGGATAAACGCTTCGTAGCTGTTGAACAAACCGTGGCGCCCGGTCAGCAGATAGCCTTCCAGCCAGCCCTGGCATTGGTGTTCGCTCAGCATCGAATCGAGCACTTGCCCGGCAGGAGCGAGGAACTCATCATCATCCGTCTGGCGCGCATCCCACTGGCGCGGTGTGACCTCGAACACCGCACCGAGCAGGTTGGACAGCGTCTCGTCGGGTCCGAAGATGCGAAAGTTGTGCTTTTCCCGGTTGGCCTGTGCAACATCGCGCAGGAATTTGCCAAGCACCATCGTGTCCTGTGCCGAAACCGCGCCGGGCGCGGGCACACGGACGGCATGGTCGCGAAAATCGGGCATTTTCAGATCGTGCAGCAATATCCCGCCGTTGGTGTGCGGATTGGCGCCCATCCGGCGGTTCCCTGTGGGCGCCAGCGCTGCCAGCTCGGCGATCAGCTGGCCGTTGTCATCGAACAATTCCTCGGGCCGATAGCTGCGCATCCAGTTTTCCAGGATGGCAACATGGTCCGGGTGCTGCGCATCGACGACCACCGGCACCTGATGCGACCGAAAGCTGCCTTCGATCTTCAGGCCATCGACCACTTTGGGGCCGGTCCAGCCTTTGGGTGAACGCAGCACGATCATCGGCCACCGCGGGCGAGCCGGGTTTTGGGATGAACGCGCTGTGTTCTGCATCCGCTGAATATCCGCGACTGCGCGTTCCACGGCTTCGGCCATCAGCGCGTGCATGGTATCGGGATCGTCGCCCTCGACGAAATAGGGAGTCCAGCCACAACCGCGCAGGAACTGGTCAAGTTCGTCAGGCTCGATCCGGGCCAGCACAGTGGGACTGCTGATTTTGAAGCCATTGAGGTGCAGAATCGGCAGCACCGCGCCGTCGCTGATCGGATCGAGGAACTTGTTGGACTGCCACGCCGTCGCCAATGGCCCCGTCTCTGCTTCCCCGTCACCGATGACGCAGGCAACGATCAGGCCCGGATTGTCGAAGGCGGCGCCAAAGGCGTGGCTGAGCGAATAGCCCAGTTCGCCACCTTCGTGGATCGAGCCGGGTGTGGTCGGCGCGACATGGCTGGAAATACCGCCGGGAAACGAGAACTGGGTGAACAGCCGCTTCATCCCGGCCTCGTCCTGGCTGATGTTCGGATAGATCTCGCTGTAAGTGCCCTCAAGATACGTGTTAGCCACGAGAGCGGGGCCGCCATGCCCTGGACCCGCAACATAAAACATGTCGAGGTCGTGCCGCTTGATCGCGCGGTTGAGATGGACATAGATAAAATTCTGGCCGGGAGTCGTGCCCCAATGGCTCACCACCAGCGGCTTGACATGATCAAGCGTGAGCCGTTCGCGTAGCAGCGGATTATCGTAGAGATAAATCTGACCGACCGAGAGATAATTGGCGGCGCGCCAATAGGCGTCGATCAAGCGAAGTTCGTCGGCGCCGAGCGCGCACGCTGCCAGGTTTGGCGCAGCGCCTGTATCCGGATCATGAGAATTCACAGGCTCGACGATGGCATCCATGGCAATTGACCCCTGCAGATGATGGCACACCGCTGCGGACGGCACATGCCATCTAGATCACATCGGATGTCCCGGCGCAGGGTCGGAAACTACTCATCCGGCGCCCCGCATATCTGGCAATGGGTAGTTTCCGATAATGTCATGGGGACGCCGGATCGTTTACCGCGATACGCCCGGCGCTCGTCTTTGAATGCATGAGCCCGCATTGTCAGGAACGGCCGATGTTCGAATGTTTGTTGCACATTGCGCCCATGCTGCTCTGGTCATTGCCGGAGCAAGCGTGATGCAGCCGGTCCTGGTGTTCTGGGTGCGACGATGAACGATCGTCCCATATCGCCGTTGGTGCTGACCTTTAATAGTGGGTCGTCGTCGCTCAAATTCGGCCTGTACCGCGTTGCCCCGGACGGTCCGGTCGCGCTGATTTCGGGCGAGATCGAGACGCTGGGGGGTGGTCGCTGCCGGCTGCGCACAAGCGATGCTGCGGGCGCCGGCCAAATCGACGAGACACTGGCTGTCGCCGACCCCGCAGAGGGTATCGGTCGCCTCGGGGCCGTGTTTGCGGGGGTAAACGCGCCTGCCGCAATTGGCCACCGCATCGTGCACGGCGGCCCCATGCTGCGCCGTCATTGTCTGATCGATGACAGAGTCCAGGATGCGCTCGACGCTGCTGTCGCGTTCGCGCCGCTGCACGCGCCTGCGGCGCTTGCCGTGATCCGCTACGCCCGGCAGCATTTTCCCGGATTAGCTCAGGTCGCCTGCTTTGACACAGCTTTTCACGCGGACCTGCCCGAAACCGCGCGTACACTGCCTCTGCCTGCAGAGCTGCGCGCCCAGGGCATCCAGCGCTATGGCTTCCACGGCCTGTCATGCCAATCGATTGTACGACAACTCGGGCCCGAGATTGCTGACCGGGTCGTCATCGCACACCTTGGCAACGGTGCCAGCATTACCGCAGCAAAGGAGGGCCGCTCGATCGACACCAGCATGGGCCTGACGCCTTCGGGAGGTGTCATCATGGGCAGCCGGACCGGCGATATCGATCCCGGCATACTGCTCTATCTCATGCGCGAAAAGGGTCTTGGTGCAGCAGAGCTGGAGGATGTAATCGATCGCCGTTCGGGTCTGGCGGGTTTGTCGGGGATCAGCAGCGATGTTCGCCGGCTCAATCGGGTTGCGAGTAGCGAGCCCAATGCCCGTCTGGCCCTGGAAATGTTCGACATTTCCGTTGCGAAGCAGATTGCGGGCATGATCGTCGCGCTCGGCGGCATCGACACACTGGTCTTCACCGGCGGAATTGGCGAAAACGATACGCGCGCGCGAAGCGGCATCGTCGGGCGGTTGACCTGCTTTGGCCTCGAACTCGACCCGGAATACAACCGCCGGGCGCGCAATCCGCTGAGCGCTGCAAAGAGCCGGGCGAGGGTGCTTGCCTTGCCGTCGCGTGAAGACGACGAGATCGCGCGTTACACGGCATTGCTGGCATACCCGGTGGGGCAACCCCATGCACCTGAGTAGTTTCCGACGCTGACGCCGGCGTCGATCCGCGCTTAGGCTGATCT
>JAYTHT010000115.1:0-6095 GCA_043732365.1 Novosphingobium sp.
GATATCGACGTGGATTTTCAGGCTGTTGGGCGCAAATGCGTCGAGCCGGCCGGTCACCCGGTCATCAAACCGCGATCCCAGGGCAATGATCAGGTCGGCACGGTTCATCGCCATATTGGCCTCATACGTGCCATGCATGCCCAACATGCCCAGCCACGCCGGATCGCTCGCCGGAAACGCGCCCAGGCCCATCAGCGTCGATGTAACCGGCGCGCCGGTCAGGTCCTGCAATTCGCGCAAGGCCCGGCTCGCCTCTGGTCCGGCGTTGATAATCCCGCCGCCGGTGTAGAACACCGGACGCTCGGCGACCGCGATCATTGCGACCGCCTGGGCGATGTCCGCCGGCAAACCCTGCATCTGCGGCGCATAACGGGTGCGGCGTTCGGGCAGGCGACCGGTCCACGGCGCCGTGGCGATCTGCACATCCTTTGGAATGTCGATCACGACCGGGCCGGGGCGACCGGCGGTGGCGATATGAAATGCTTCATCGACGATGCTCGCAAGCTCGGCGGTGGATTTCACCAGGTAGTTGTGTTTGGTGCAATGGCGAGTGATACCGACGGTATCGGCCTCTTGAAACGCATCGGTACCGATCAGCGCGGTCGGAACCTGACCGGTGATCACAATCATCGGGATCGAATCCATGAAAGCATCGGCAATGCCTGTCACCGCATTAGTCGCGCCGGGCCCCGATGTGACCAGCACGACGCCCGGTTTGCCGGTGGCGCGCGCGTATCCTTCGGCGGCATGCGCCGCGCCGGCTTCGTGCCGGACGAGGATGTGGCGGATGCGATCTTCGCCAAACAGCGCATCATAAATCGGCAGCACGGCACCACCGGGATAGCCGAATACGAATTCGACTCCCTTTGCGACCAGGCTTTCGACCAGAATTTCCGCGCCGCTGCGCTCGGTGTTCACGGTATCGTTCCTCAATTTGGCGGAAATGCGGGCCGATAGACCCATCCGCCTCCCATAAACAGTGTAAAAGCGCAAAACAGCATAAAAGCAAAAAACAGCGAAAAAGCCGGTTTGTCGACCGGGTGCTGGCGAATCTGGTCCGCAGCGTGAAATTTCGGCCCGGCCTACATTGTTATGCGGGCGGGGCCATCTCTCCCACTCGGGCACCCGGATGTCCCCGATAAAAAAAGACTCTCAGGCAAGTGGCGATCTGCTAAGTGATATATTAAATCATGTCAACCGGCTAAAATTGAAATAATGATGCTACATCGGCTACATCAATGTAATTTTCGGTCGAAAGTCGGGACCAGCTTTCTGGCATCTGGTTGCGCAGCCAGGTGTATTGCCGCTTGGCATAATTGCGGGTGGCCTGGCTGCCGATCGCGATTGCGGTCGCAGCATTCATGTTCCCGTTCAGCACGGCAGTGACTTCGCGCACACCGATCGCGTGCATTACCGGCAATGCGGGATTGAGCCCGCGCGCCAGCAACGCGCGCACTTCATCCATCGCGCCATGATGCCACATCGCGGCAAAACGCCGGTCGCAGCGTTCATACAACCACGCGCGATCGGGCATCAGTACGACCGCCGACAGATTAACCGCATCGCCGATCCCCCCCGTACGCTCCATATGCCAGTGCGCCATCGAATGACCGGTCGATCGCATGACTTCGAGCGCGCGCGCGATCCGCGTGGTATCGGCGGGCGCCAGGATGGCCGCCCGGGCGGGGTCTTCGCGCGATAGCGCGACATACGCATCTGCCACGGGCAGGGCGCGCACTTGCGTGCGGATCGCGGGATCGATCGGCGGGATCGGGGCGATGCCGTCCAGCAACGTGCGGATATACAGCCCGGTCCCGCCTACCAGGATTGGCAGCGCGCCCACGCGATGCGCCGCGTCGATTTCGGCACGCGCGGCGGCGGCCCAATCGGCGGCAGAACAGGTTTGCGCGCCGTCCCACGCGCCAAACAGGCGATGGGGAATGTCGTGCATGTCGGCAGGCGTGGGCCGCGCGCTCAATACGTTAAGGTCGCCATAGATTTGCGCGCTGTCGGCGTTGATGACCACCGCGCGCGGCACACTGCGCGCCAGTCGCACCGCAAGATCGCTCTTGCCGCTGGCGGTCGGCCCTGCGATGAGCGCGAGACCTGGCCCCGATTTTGTGCGGGGTTGGCGTATATTTGGGGAATTGCCGGTGCTCATCGCCCGCCTGATAGCAGACACCGAAACACTTGGAGACCGGCTTGCGCTGGCCATGGCAGAAATAGAGGACACTGGCGCCGAAGTCGTAGGGGCAGGCATGCTCGACACCAATCCCGCCGTGCTCGAACTCGAAGTCGACGAAGGCGAAGCGGGCGGGGGGCTCGCCATGCTGCGCCGCGTGCTCGAAGCGCATTTTGCCGATACCGACCTGCTGATCGCAACCGCGCCGATCACACTGCCGGGCCTGTTCGTATCGGACATGGATTCGACGATGATCGGACAGGAATGCATCGACGAACTGGCCGATTTTGCCGGGCTGACGCCGCAGATCGCCGCGATTACCGAACGCGCGATGCGGGGCGACATGGATTTTGTGACCGCCCTACGCGAACGCGTGGCGCTGTTGAAGGGGTTGCCGGTCAGCACGATCGCGCAATGCCTTGATGACCGGATCCGGCCGATGGATGGCGCTGCGACATTGGTGCGCACCCTGAAAGCGCATGGCGCGCATTGCGTTCTGGTGACGGGCGGGTTCCATGCGTTTGCTGACACCGTGGCCGACGCGCTGGGCTTTGATCGCGTTGTGGGCAACCAGTTGGCAGTCGCCGACGGCGTTCTGACCGGCGAATTGACCGGCATGATTGTCGATGGCGTCATCAAGCATTCGGTGCTGGTCGAAGAAACCGCGCGGCTGGGGGCAGGGACGGTCAGCCTGGCCACCGGCGATGGCGCCAATGACATCGCGATGTTGGTCGCGGCGACTCACGGGATCGCGTTTCGGGCCAAACCAAAGGCGCGCGACGCAGCAGACGGGCGTGTCGATCACGGCGATTTGACCACGATTCTAGAGCTTTACGGTATTCCGCGCGAAAACTGGGCCTCGTGAAAATTGGGTCGCGTGAAAACCGGGTCACGTCTTGACGCTTTATTTACATTGATGTTAGTATCTGGCCGGATCAGCGAAAGTGACTTCCGGCCATGACGACCAACGCGTTTTCATCTGACTTGCCAATCTGGGACGAACGTCGCCAGGTGCTGAAAACGCGCCCGCACAAGGCGTGGCACCACTTTCGCGAACTGCTCAAAGACAAAGAGCGGACCGACCAGGTGTTCTTTATTTTCGAAGCGCTGCCGTGGCGCGGGTTGCGCGCGGCGGGCACACGCTATCTGTCCAGCCCTGCTGGCAAAGCCAATATTGCGCGCGAACCGTCGTTGCCGCCGATCCTGGACGATCATGAGGCGTTGCGCCGCACCCCGCCGGGTTCGTTTGCGCATGCCTATTGCGACTTCATGGAACGCGAAGGACTGAGCGCGCAAGGCCTGGTCGATGAATTCGGCAAGTTTGCCAAAGGCAAACCCAAGTTCGATGACCAATTCGCCTGGTACCTGCATCGGCTGCGCGATTGCCACGATCTGCTCCACATCCTGACCGGCTATGGCCGCGATTCGCTGGGCGAGGCCTGCGTGCTGGCGTTTACGTACAGCCAGCAACCGAGCCCGGGGCATTTATTCATCGGCTATATGGCTGCGCTCAACATGAAAAAGACCGTCAAGAGCGACGCACCAGTCTTGCGTGCGGTGCGCGAAGGCCAACGCCTGGGCAAATCGTGCCCCCGCCTGTGTGAACAGTCGATCACCGAACTGCTGCCGCTACCCCTCGAAGAGGTGCGCCGCCGCCTGAACATCACCCCGCCGCAGCATTACCACCAGGCGCACACCGCGTGGCGCGCAAAGGGCATCGACCCTTACCACCTGCTGGCCGCCTAGGATCCTCTCCCTAGGGAGAGGGCCACGTTTCATGCTTCCATCCAGTCACTGAAAAACGCTTCGTTGCGGGCTTTCAGCGTTGCGATCGGCACCTCAAAACCCTGGCCCTTTATCGCATGGCCGCCCGTGGTGCCGATCCGGCGCACGGTTACGCCCGGCGACGATAGCTGCCCATCGGCGGCGGTGGTCACGATATACCGGCTTTGATCTTCACCAAATGCGCTCGCCGCATCCAGCACGCCATCGACAGTGCACCCGATCCCGCTGGCCATGCTCATTTCCGCCAGCGCGACCAATACGCCGCCATCGGCGACATCATGCACCGCGCTGACGCGGGCATCGGCGATCAATTCGCGCACAAATTCGCCATTGCGACGTTCGGCAATCAAATCCACCGGCGGCGGCGCGCCGGCTTCCTGGCCCAAAATTTCGCGCAGATACAACGACTGCCCCAGATGGCCGTCGCTGTCCGGCGCGCCAATCAACCACACAGCTTCGCCCTCGCGCTTGAACCGGATCGTCGCCATGGTGGTATGATCCAGCATCAACCCGACCCCGCCAATCGCGGGCGTGGGCAGAATCGCGCTGCCCCCGCCGGTCGCTTTCGATTCGTTGTACAGCGACACATTGCCCGACACGATCGGGTAATCGAGCGCGCGGCAGGCATCGCCCATCCCGTTCAGCGCCTGAACAATTTGCGCCATGATTTCGGGCCGCTGCGGATTGGCAAAATTCAGGCAATTGGTAATCGCCAGCGGCGTCGCGCCCACTGCACACAAATTGCGCCAGGTTTCTGCGACCGCCTGCTTGCCGCCTTCATAGGGGTCGGCATAGCAATAGCGCGGGGTGCAATCGGTGGTCATGGCGAGCGCTTTCTTGCTGCCGTGGAGCCGCACCACCGCCGCGTCGCCGCCGCTTTTCTGCATCGTGTCCGCGCCGACCTGGCTGTCGTACTGCTCCCAGATCCAGCGCCGGCTGGCCAGATCGGGGCAGGCCATCAGCTTGAGCAGGTCAGCGCCGATATCGGTGCTTTCGGGCACCTCGCCGAGCGGCGCGACGTTGGCCCAGACCTTGTACTCCTCGAGGCTGAGGTGCGGCCGGTCATACAGCGGCGCGTCTTCGGCCAGCGGCCCGAGCGGGATATCGCAAACCACCTCGCCCTTGAAGGTCAGCACCATGTGGCCCGTATCGGTGACTTCGCCGATCACCGCGAAATCGAGTTCCCACTTCTTGAAAATCGCCTCAGCCATCGGCTCTTTGCCGGGTTTGAGGACCATCAGCATCCGCTCCTGGCTCTCGCTCAGCATCATCTCGTAGGGCGTCATGCCCTCTTCGCGGCACGGCACTTTGTCCATATTCAGGATGATTCCGGCCTTGCCGTTGGTCGCCATTTCGACGCTGGACGAAGTGAGGCCAGCCGCGCCCATGTCCTGGATCGCGACAATCGCGTCGGTCGCCATCAGTTCGAGGCAGGCCTCGATCAGCAGCTTCTCGGTGAACGGATCGCCGACCTGCACGGTCGGACGCTTCGCGTCGATATCATCGCCAAAGTCGGCGCTGGCCATGGTCGCGCCGTGGATCCCGTCGCGCCCGGTCTTGGAGCCAACATAGACGATCGGGTTGCCGATCCCGGTGGCGGCGGAATAGAAGATCTTGTCCTGATCGGCCACGCCCACGGTCATCGCGTTGACCAGGATGTTGCCGTCGTAAGCGCTGTGGAAATTGGTCTCGCCGCCTACAGTGGGCACGCCGACGCAGTTACCATAGCCGCCGATCCCCGCGACCACGCCTTTGACCAGCGCCTTCATCTTGGGGTGATCGGGGCGGCCAAAGCGCAAGGCGTTGAGGTTGGCGATCGGCCGCGCGCCCATCGTGAACACATCGCGCAAGATCCCGCCAACCCCGGTTGCTGCACCCTGGTAGGGCTCGATATAGCTCGGGTGGTTGTGGCTCTCCATCTTGAAGATGCAGGCTAGATTGTCGCCGATATCGATCACCCCGGCGTTCTCGCCCGGGCCGCAGATCACCCACGGTGCTTCGACGGGCAATTTCTTCAGGTGCAGGCGGCTCGATTTGTACGAGCAATGCTCGGACCACATCACCGAAAAAATGCCAAGCTCGACCAGGTTCGGCTCGCGCCCGAGCGCGTGGAGGACGCGAGCGTATT
>JAYTHT010000116.1:0-1740 GCA_043732365.1 Novosphingobium sp.
CATTTGTCGCCGCGGCGGGGGGCTCGCCGACGGATGCGGTTGGCGAATTCCTGGCCGAATTTCAGGCCCCACTGCCGGATCGTCTCGTAGGTAACCGAGTGCCGCGAGCAGCCAGCATCTCTTCGACCATCCGCAAGCTCAGCGGGAACCGGAAATACAGCCAGACCGCATAGCTGATGAGCTCGGCGGGGTAGCGATAGCCGGCGTAAAGCGGGTCTCGGGGCGTCGCCATCCGGGACAAATATCTGACCACCCCGGCTCCGCCAAGCCGGGGGCCGCTCAACTTGACGGTGCCGGTCGGGGGCTTCGGCGACGATAGCGTCGATGTTTCGGGCGTTCCAGAATATAACCAGATCGGCTATCAGGGTGAGCGCGCCGGAGATCGCGACAAGCTCCTCGGATGAGCGGCCGTGGGCGGCGGTTATAGGACCGTCATGGATAGCACGCTGCAAGGTGTGGACGGCTTCGCCTTGGGCGAGCAGGGCATGGATCATGCGCCGGAACTCTTCATTGGACAGATAATCGCAAAGGTGGATCGTGCGGACAAGCGCGCCGATCGCAGCGCCCGTTTCATAGACAGGATTGCCCTTCGCCGCGCTTCCGAAGCGTTCGATCAACCAGCTTGCGCTGCACCAGCCATGCTTCAGTGACGCCGCCACCCGCAGAAACGCGTCATAGCCTTTGATGATCGTGCCCGGTGCAATGGTACTACGGGTGATCGGGGTCAGCGCATCGGGCACGACGAAGCCGCGCGGCGGGTAAAGCTTGCGGTCAGCCATGCCTGAAGGGCGCACGCACAGGTCGAGCCCGAGCGCCTTGCCGATCCCGGCCGCGAAATGGGTATAACCATGGGTGTCGACGGCGAGGCGCTCGATGCCGGCGTGCCGCAAGGCGCCCTCGATCGCGGCACCCGCCTGCCTGGTGTTGAGCAGGATCGGCTGATCCCAGGCGATGGCCCATTGGTCGAGGACATGGGTGTAGGTCCCGACCGATGCTGTCCGGCGTCGGGGGTCAAGCCGGGCGGCCCATAGTTTGCGGCTTGTCTCGATACTCATCATGTCGCTCGAGGCAGTGACGCCCTCGCCCCAGAGCTTGGCGACCGACAAACGACGAAAATGTTCAAGAACAGCGTCATCGGCCGCGCGAAGTCCGCTTTTGTCATGGTCCTTGCCATGATCGGCGCTGTGTTCAAGCCGGCGGATCATGACCCCGACCGTGTCAGCGGCGAGGCCGGGCACCATCCGCGCCATGTCTGCCGCGCTGAGATTGGAGCCCAGGGCCAACAGGGCTGCATAGAAGGCGATCAGTTCCGCATCGCCGCGCGGCGCGCGCCCGAGCGCTGCATGACTGAACCGGGTGACGCGGTCAGTCTCGACCAGAATGTCGGCAAGCTGGGTCTGACCTATCCGACTGAAGATCCGACGGCGGAGCACAGCCGTGGCCGGATCCTCGACGTCGGGCTTGATCTTGGGGATGACAAAATGCCCGTCCTCGACGCGGACATCGCCCGCCGCCACCGCATCGACCAGCATCGCGAGGCCGGCGCCCAGCCTGGCGCGCAAGCCAGCCAGGGCGCGCTCGGGACCGCCGGGCAAGCCGAGCGCGCGGATAAGGACCCCCTTGTCGCGCCGCCAGGTCGCATCGGGAATCAACTGATCCTCGATAGCACGATAGCGCAAGCTGACCGGGCAATGGGCCTGCCCGTTGCGCAACGTGCGCTTGAGCAACAACAAGGTGGCG
>JAYTHT010000117.1:0-1735 GCA_043732365.1 Novosphingobium sp.
ATTGCGCGATTGCGATCGGCATTGCTGGTCGCACCGCGGACAAAGCTCTGGTCGATCTTGATCTTGTCGAACGGCGCGGTCTTGAGATAGGCAAGGCTGGAATACCCGGTGCCGAAATCATCAAGGACGAGCCTTACACCCAGGTTTTTGAGCGTTTTGAACATTGCATCGGTTGCAGCGCCTTCCTGCAGGAACACACTTTCGGTTATTTCCAGTTCCAGGCGATCGGGATCGAGACCCGTTACGCTGAGCGCCAGCGCGACGACTTTGGGAAACGTCGGGTCGACAAACTGGATTGGAGAGACGTTGACCGCCACGCGGATTTTGTCGGGCCACTTGACCGCGTCTTCGCAGGCCTGGCGCAACACCCATTCGCCAATCCGGCAGATCATCTGCGATTCTTCGGCAATCGGAATGAACAGTGCCGGCGAAATCACTCCTCTTTCCGGGTGGTTCCACCGCACCAGCGCCTCTGTTCCAACCACACGATTGCTCGATACATTGACCAGAGGTTGATACAGCACCTGGAATTCGCCATTGGCCAGGGCATCATGCATGGTTTCTTCGAGATAGCGCCGCTGTTCTGCGGTTTCCAACATCTCGCGCGAATAAAACCGGTAACGGCCACGGCCCGAATGCTTTGCCGCATAGAGCGCCAGATCGGCATTTCGGACCATGTCATCGACCGTTTCGCCATCATAGGGATTAACCGCAATCCCGATGGACGTCCCGATCGTGCAGCGATTGCCCTCGATCGTATAGGGTTCTGACAGCACCGTGATGATCCGCCCGGCCAGATCGCCCAGCCGGCCACGATCATCGACGTCGGGCACGATCACCTGAAATTCGTCACCGCCCAGCCGGAAAATCCGGTCCTTGTCCCCGACCACTTTGATCAATCGCGCCGCCACTTGTTTCAACAATGTATCACCGACCGCATGGCCGAGCGTATCATTGACCTGTTTAAAGCGATCGAGATCGATCAGCATGACCGTGCAGGGCCGGCGTTGCGGCGCAAAGGCGGCGACCGTGCGTTCCAGCAGCGCGCTCATCGCGCGGCGATTGCTCAAACCGGTCAGCGCGTCGGTCGTCGCCATCTGCGATGCTTCTTCGGCGTTTTGGCGATCGCTGGTGACATCGACAATATGCCCGCGAAACCCGTCGAAACTGCCATCGCCGGTGACAACCGCCTCTCCTGAAATCGACCACAGCGTTTCCGCCTTGCCTGTTTCGCTACGCGCGCTCTCGCACGCTTCACTGCGCGCGATCACCCGTTCAAACCGACCCTTGCGCGCAAATACGAACGGCAATGTGCGTTGCCCATCGATGCCGGCACGCGGCGCAACAAACAGCCCCAGAAAATCTTTGCCAGTGCCATCGGCGAGATGGACCAATGGGTCTGTCAAAGCTGACGACAGATACGCGATCCGCCCGTCGCGATCGGTTGACCAGAACCCACCGAGGTTAAGCGTTTCAAACGAAGCAAGCATCTCGTCCGCCGCAGACCCGCGCAGCGCCAGCGCCCGTTGCGGGGGCCCGCGCAATGGCGCGTCGATGATCTGGTTCTTGAGGCGTGAATAAATACTTCGCACGAAGGCCCCGTCCGTCGGCTTGAGCAATTTAAGCCGCACGTTAACAGGGAGGTGCTTTCAAATTCGTAAAACAGCCTGATTGGCGGGTTTTTTGGCGGCCATTGCGGCAAGTGGATGCGCTATTGTCGCGGCGAACGGCGGCC
>JAYTHT010000118.1:0-1732 GCA_043732365.1 Novosphingobium sp.
CAGCTGGCCGCGCAATTGCCACCGGAAACCCCCGCCGCCATCCGCACCGCCGCCACAGCCGGTGCGCCCGTCGCCGATTGGGGCTTGGCGCTGGCGCTCGCCTATTGGACTTCGCCCGCGATCCTGGCGCAACGTTCGCTGGTCAAAAGTTATGACTATCGCATTCCCGAGGCGCGCGCGGCTTATGGCCTGCAACTCGATTATCAGTTGATGCTGGGCTGGCAGCGCGACCGCAATGATCCAACCGCGCTGCAACGCGAACTGGGCCAGATCACGCCCACGACCAGTTGGGGTTTCAGCAATTCGGCAATGGCCGTGCTGACGGTGCCGCTGTTCACCTTTGGCCGCAACGCCGCTGCCGAACGCAATGCCGGGGCGCAGCGGGCGTTTCAGAAACAGGTGCTGCGCCAAACCGAACAGGCCGCGTTTTACGACGCGGTGGCCGCCTATACAGGGTTGATCCGCGACCGCGCGACGGTGGCCATTGCGCGCGACAACCTGACCGCGCTCGACCAGGAATTGCGCGATAACCGGACCCGGCTGAAAGCGCACGAGATCACCGCAACCGATCTCGAACTGGTCGAAACCCGGGTCGAGGAAGCCCATGCCCAGCTCTACGCCGCGCAAAGCGCCGCCGGCAGCAGCGAGGCAATATTCGTGCAGAAAATTGGTGCCCGCGCCGATCCAACGCTGGGCGCGCCCGCCGCCCTGCCCCTGCCGGTGCACACGCTTGAAGACGCTTATGCCTATGCAGAGGCGCATAGCCCGGTCATTCTGGCCGCGCACGAGCGCGAGCGCGTGTCGCGCGCAGCGGTTGCGGCGGCCAGGGCCAGCCTGTTGCCGCGCGTCGATTTCCGCGCTCAGGCGCTTTATGCCAGCCAGAGCCCGTATGACAATTACACGCGTTATAACGAGGAAATCGCCAGCGTCGTCATCACCGGCCCGATTTTCGAAAGCGGCCTCCGACGCTCGCAGATCGCCGATGCCATGGCCGCCAATGATTCCGACTGGCGCCTGATCGATGCGACCACGCGCGACACCCGCGCCGCGATCGCCGCATCATGGAATGACTGGCTGGCCCAGACCGCATCGGCCGCGCGCTATGCCCATGCCACGCTGGCCGCCCGGAAAGCCTATGACGGCGCGCTGATCCAGGAACGCGAAGGCCAGATTACAACGTTCGATGTGTTGCAGATCGCACTCGAAGTCTTGACCGTGCGCAGTAGCGCCAACCTGGCTCTCGCCGCGGCCACCAACGATATCGCCCGAATCATGGCACTGACTGGCGCGATGGAACCGGGCGCGATGTTGCCGGGCCAGGCGACATATGATGACACCCGGCACCTCGACAAAGTGCGCCACAGCGACGACCTGCCGCTGATCACGCCGCTGTTGCGCGCGCTCGACAACCTGGCCCTGCCCTCAAACCGCGCCCGCACAAATCGCGATCCAGCCGACGCGATCGCCGTTCCCGCCGCCGCACTGGCCGACCCTCGTGCTGATGCCACACCGGGCACAACACCGGGCCATTGACGCGTGTACGCAGCGCGCAATTGGGGTCGCGCCCGCGCAGGCGCCGTCGCGATATAAAGAAAGCATAAATAATCTGGCACCCGGCGTTAAGCGCGCGTATTCGCGCGAGCATGACCGAACCCAATTTGCCTCAAACCAATCTGCCAGGCATCACCATGTCGGATGCCGCGCTGATCGAATCGACTTTGCCCGATGCGGC
>JAYTHT010000119.1:0-1725 GCA_043732365.1 Novosphingobium sp.
TTTGTGCGATTTTGACCGCGACAGGACAAATATCAACAGATCGCGAATCTGCGCCAGAGTCAATTTACCGGCAAATGCGGGCGAAAAAATCATCGAAAGTGTGTGCCGTCAGGGCGATTTCGAACCTGGTACTGACAAAACGGGCAATCCGACATACACCCCGATCCGTCAGCAGGACGGCAATGTCCTGCCGCCATCCGCACCCAGCAAGTGAGACTAGCCAAAATGAGACTGGTCATGACCGCAAAAACCGCCCTCGCGCTCGCACTGATCGCCCTGCCCGCGCTGGTCGAAACGGCGCAGGCACATCACAGTTTTGCGATGTTTGACCCGGGGCACTGAAGCATGCCACTGACGTTTGCCAATCAGATCGTAAACCCGATCCACCGGCCAAAGCTGACGATCGTCAACTACATCGCCAGCGAAATCCCCCCATACACCTGGTGACCCAGCGTGCCCGCGCGCGGCTGTACAAACCGGTGGAACAGCACCACGTTCAGCCCGGCGAGCAACAGCAGCAGCAGCTTGCCCCGAAAAACGAAGTTGGCAAAGTACCCCTGCGGATTGGCGAATACGAGAGCCGTATTAGTAATCGCGGCGACGGCAAAATCCGTCCACGTCAGCGGCAATAACCGCCGGATCAGCGCAGTCTTATCGCGGCCACGTTCCACCAGGCCGGGCAAATGCAGATCGACCAGCGCGATCGAACCCAGCACCAGCGTCATGCCCATGACACTATCCAATCTGGCAGCGGTTGACCCCCGAAGCGATCGCGCTGGCGAGCGAACTGGCGATGGCCGAAATGCTGTTGTCGGGCGTAACTTGCGCGGTCGATCACCACGATGTGTTTCCCGCAGGGCTGGACCACGCGATCGATATCCAGGTCGAAGTGGCGCTGCGGCTGGGCCTGCGCGTGGCGCTGACGCGCGGATCGATGAGCCTGTCGCAAGACGACGGCGGATTGCCCCCGCGCGAAGTCATGCATAGCCATGACGCGATCATGGCCGATAGCGAACGCCTGTTGCTACGCTATCACGACCAGTCGCCCGGTGCGATGGTGCAGATCGCGCTGGCACCCTTTTCGCCGTTTTCGGTCACCCCCGAAATGATGCGCGATACCACCGTGCTGGCCCGCGCGCACGACTGCCGATTGCACACGCATCTGGCCGAAACGCACGACGAGACCGATTTCTGCCTCGCCAGTTTCGGTCGCCGCCCGCTTGATCATCTGGAAAACCTGGGCTGGGTCGATCCGCAGACGTGGCTGGCGCACGGCATCCATTTTGACGATGCCGAAATCGCCCGGCTGGGCGCCGCCGGTGTCGGCATCGCAGATTGCCCGACATCGAACATGACGCTGGGTTCGGGCCAGTGCCGCACGCTCGATCTGGAGGCGGCGGGCAGTCCGGTGGGCCTGGCGGTCGATGGATCGGCATCCAACGACACCAGTAACATGATGGAAGAAGTCCGCCACGCGCTGCTGCTCGGCCGGCTGACTTATGGCGCAAACCGGGTCAGCCATTTCGATGCCTTGCGCTGGGCCACCCAAGGGTCCGCCCCGCGCCTGGGCCGGGATGACATCGGCACAATCAGACCGGGCGCGGCGGCAGACCGCGCGCTGTTCCGCCTCGATCAGGATCTGCGCTTTTCGGGCGGTCACGATCCGCTGGCAACGTTGGTGCTATGCGGCGCCTCGCGCGCCGACCGGGTGATAGTTGCGGGGCG
>JAYTHT010000120.1:0-5996 GCA_043732365.1 Novosphingobium sp.
TCGACATGGCTGACTGGAATGATATCGAGCCCAGCCAGGATATTGGCGGGGATCTCGATCAGGTCCTTGCGGTTTTCTTCCGGGATCAGCACGGTCTTGATGCCGCCGCGCAACGCCGCGAGCAGTTTTTCCTTCAGCCCGCCGATCGCCAGCACCCGCCCGCGCAGCGTAACCTCGCCGGTCATCGCCACGTCGGCACGCACCGGAATGCCGGTCAATGTCGACACCATCGCGGTCACCATGCCGATGCCAGCGCTCGGCCCGTCCTTGGGCACGGCGCCTTCGGGCAAATGGATGTGCAGATCCTTGCGATGAAAGATCGACGGCTTGATACCATAGCTCGGCCCGCGCGCCTTGACGAAACTAAACGCCATCTGGACGCCTTCGCTCATCACCTCGCCCAGTTTACCCGTCGTGCGCACCGCGCCTTTGCCGGGCACCGTCACGCTTTCAATCGTCAGCAATTCGCCGCCCACTTCGGTCCAGGCAAGGCCGGTAACCGCGCCGACCTGGTTTTCCTCGTCCGACACGCCGTGGCGGAATTTGCGCACCCCGGCAAAATCGGCCAGGTTTTCGGGCGTGACCGTTACAGCGGTGTCCTTGCCCTCCAGAATGCGACGCAACGTCTTGCGCGCCAGCCGCGCAATTTCACGTTCCAGCGTGCGCACACCGGCTTCGCGCGTGTAATAGCGGATCAGATCGCGCAGTGCTTCGGTCGTCAGGGTGAATTCACCCTTTTTCAACCCGTGCGCTTCGACTTGCTTGGCGATCAGATGGCGTTCGGCAATCTGCAGCTTTTCGTCTTCTGTATAGCCTTCCAACCGGATGATTTCCATGCGGTCGAGCAAGGCCTGCGGCAGATTGAGGCTATTGGCCGTGCATACGAACATCACGTCGGACAAATCCACGTCGACTTCCAGATAATGATCCTGGAACTTTGAATTCTGTTCGGGATCGAGCACTTCGAGCAGCGCAGACGCCGGATCACCGCGGAAATCCTGCCCCAGCTTGTCGATTTCATCCAGCAGGAACAGGGGGTTCATCGTCTCCGCCTTGCGCAAGTTGGTCACGACTTTGCCCGGCAGCGAACCGATGTATGTCCGGCGATGGCCGCGAATTTCGGCCTCATCGCGCACGCCGCCCAGCGACTGGCGGATGAATTGGCGTCCAGTGGCTTTCGCAATCGATTTGCCCAGACTGGTCTTGCCCACGCCCGGTGGACCGACGAGGCACAGGATCGGGCCTTTCAGTTTGTTGGTACGCGTCTGGACGGCCAGATATTCGATGATCCGGTCTTTGACTTTGTCGAGTGCGTAGTGATCGGCATCGAGCACGGCTTGCGCGGCGCCAATGTCCTTTTTCAACTTGCTGCGCTTGCCCCAGGGCAGCCCGAGCAGCACGTCGAGATAGTTGCGAATGACGGTCGCCTCGGCGCTCATCGGCTGCATCGTTTTCAGTTTCTTGAGCTCGGCAATCGCTTTGGCGCGCGCGTCCTTGGACAGCTTTAGCTTTTCAATCTTTTCGACTAGCTCGTCGATCTCGTTGGCGCTGCCATCGTCACCGCCGCCCAGTTCGGACTGGATCGCTTTCAACTGTTCGTTGAGGTAATATTCGCGCTGGGTCTTTTCCATCTGACGCTTGACCCGGCCACGGATCTTGCGTTCGACTTGCAGCACGCCGAGCTCACCCTCCATGAACGAGAGCACCATTTCGAGCCGTTTGAGCGGGTCGCTTTCCGACAGCACCGATTGCTTGTCCGAAACTTTGGCAGCCAGATTGGCGGCGACCGCATCGGCCAATTTGCCAGCATCGTCGATTTCGCCCAGTTGCGATCCGGCATCTTGCGGCAATTTCTTGGACAGTTTCGCATATTCGCCAAACTGTTCGACAACCTGGCGCATCATCGCCGAAACTTCGGGCCCGGTCGGCGCGTCGGCCTCGACCGGTTCAACGCCAGCCACCAGCATCGCGCCATGCGCGCCGGTTTCGGCATCAAGACTGTTCAGCCGGGCACGCTGATGCCCTTCGACCAGCACGCGCACGGTACCGTCGGGCAATTTGAGCAATTGCAGGACTTTGGCAATGACGCCGGTGTCGTACAGATCGTCGCCATCGGGGTCGTCAATGCCGGGATCGAGTTGAGCGAGCAGGAAAATGTCCTTGGTGCCCGCCATCGCCGCCTCAAGCGCGGCGACAGATTTTTCGCGCCCGACAAACAGGGGCACAACCATGCCGGGGAACACCACAATGTCACGCAGCGGCAAAAGGGGATAATTTTGCATTTAAGTCCGGTTCCTTTCCCCCGTTGCAGGCCGGCGACGGCGCGATGATCATCGCGCAATCGTGGTCGATGGCGGGGCTTGACCCAGATATGGGATGGCCGCGCGCTACCCGCAATGCCCTTTCCCCAAAGACGGTTGAGAAGGGCATGGTTTCCGCAGTTGCGGATGAAATTCGCGCGCGAGCGGATTTAGCCGCTGGTTAGCGGTGGTGGTGCGGCGTGTAGGTCGCAGGCAGCGCCTGGACCATGGGATTGTCCACGAACATCATTGGCGGCGGGGCGACAGGTGCCGGGGCGACCACAGCAATAGGCGCAGTGGCGACAGGCGCGGGAACGGCGACTAGCGCGGCCACGTCCGGATCACCGCCCAAGGGCTTGGCAAATGGCGCTTCGCCCTCTTCGCCTTTGGCGAGCGGACCGCGACCGTGCAGCGCCTCGATTTCGTCGTACCGCGTCTTGAGATAGGCTTGGCGATAAGTTGAATAGGGGCTTTTGCTCTTGCGCACTTTGGCCAGATCGTCATCAACGATCGCCCGGTAATCGAGTTGCGTCACGATCCCGGCGCCAATCACATAATAGCGCGTGTTGAACGGTCCGCCCAAAAACGTAGGCAGCGCCGCCTGGCCAAGCAGCGTTCCGACCAGATCACGCAACGTGGTCGGGCCGACCAGCGGCAGGAAGAAATAGGGCCCCGGTCCGATGCCATAATAGCCCAGGGTATTGGCAAACCCATTGCGCCGATAGTGGAGATTGAATGGCTTTTTCTTGGCCACGTCGATCAGACCACCAATGCCGATCGTCGTGTTGATGCCAAACCGCGCGACCGTGCGCAGCGCATTGCCAGGATGCAATTGTAACATGTAATTCAACGCATTGACCGGCTCTGTCAGGTTGAAAAAGAAATTGTGCAGGCCCGTGCGGATGGGTTTTGGCAGCACGTCGCGATAGACATGCATGGCCGGCGCGACGAGCACATCATCCGTCTTCTGCATCACGGCATACGTGACTTTGTTGGCCTGCATGACCGGGTCGATCTTTTGCATCCCATGCGCGCCCGACACAACGATTTCATTGCTGGCGGACGGCGACGTGGCATCGGCCGGCGTAGCGGCAGTTGCCGTCGTCGGGTTGGATGCAGCGCTGGTAGATGCAGCCGGGGCAGATGCAACGGGGGCCGGCGTGCTGACGGCTGGTGCGCTCACTACAGGAACCGATGGCGTGCCAGCGTCAGCGGGTGGGACCATGGCTGCAGGAACGGCGTTTTGCGCAATCTGCACAAGCCGCGGCGCAATACGCGCAACCTGGAGCGCAGTGTATGCTGGCTGCGGCGCGTTTGGTGCAGGCTGCGGCGCGTTTGGTGCAGGCTGCGGCGCAACTTGTACTGGCTGCGCCAGGGATACCGCAACAGCGGCCGAAAACACGATCAAGTCTGGTCCTTTCGCCGCACCCACATGGACGCGGTTCGGGGAAGGTGAGAGAATCTCCCCCGGATATTGTGCCCCCAAGCGCTTACGCATTTACCATGGGAACGTCAAAAAAGAGTGCGTTTGGCGCGCGCAACACCTTCGGCCCGCCGTGCGATGCGCTCTGCTCATCGCAGGTGCAGCAAATTTCACTTGCCCTGGCAAATGTTGTCACAAGTGATCCGCCTGGCGTGATCAGAACGGCAGCTTGAACCCTGGTGGAATACCGGCGGCCATTTGCACCTTTTGCATTTCCTGCGCGGCGGTCGCATCGGCGCGTCCGCGCGCGTCGTTGAACGCGGCGGCGACGAGGTCTTCCAGAATGCCCTTGTCTGCGATCACCAACAGGCTATCGTCGATGGCCACGCCGATCACGCGCCCTTTGGCCGTTGCACGGATGCGCACCAGACCGCCACCGGCGACGCCTTCGATTTCGATCGCGTCGAGGCGCCCCTGGGCTTCCTCCATCTGTTTCTGGATCGTTTCGGCGGCCTTTTGGGCGGCCTGGATCATATCTTCCATCGACTTCATGCGCGTTTGCTCCAAGGTTTTGTCCCGGCCTCGCCAGCGGCGGGCTCGTCCATAATCCGTGCACCCGGAAAAGCCGCCATGACGGCCTTTACCAGCGGATCTTCATGCATTGCGGCTTCTGCGGCGGCGGCATCGGCGGCGCGTAAATCTTCCAGAGTGGGATTGGCCTCACCCTGCCCCAGTTCAACGTGCCCCAGTTCAACGTGCCCCCGTTCAACCTGCCAACGTTCGCCCGTCACCGTTTCGAGCGCGCGGCGCATGTCGGCGGTGGGATCGCCGGGCAGACCCGGCGCCAATTCGTAGGTCAGCAGTCCGGGTGAAAGCCGGATGACGCGCACCGCCAGCCGCATGGTCGATCCGGTCAGCGGCGATTGCACCTCCACCCGTTCAACCAGTGCGGCCCAATCGGCCATTATTGCCTGCGGACTGCGCACAGCGGTAGCGACTGGCGCGCCGGCCACCGGCGCATCAGTTGCACCAGCGGCGGCATGACTTGCGCCAACCCCGTCGCGCAACAGCCCCTCGATGCGTTTCACCAATCCACCGGGATCGGGCATTTCGCCCGCATGCATCACCCGTAACAGCGCCATTTGCGCCGCCGCCAGCGGATCGGGCGCCACGCGCACTTCGTCATAGCCTTTCATCAGCAATTGCCACAGGCGGTGCAATTGTGCCGCCCCCAACGCTTTGGCCAGCCGTTCAATTTCCGCGCGTTCCTCGGCGCCCGGCGCATCGGCGGTGCCGGTGACTTGCGCCAGCGTCACTTTGTGAACGAGGTCCAGTTGCGCGCGCATCAGCGCGAGCGGTTCAACCCCCAGCGCATGTTGCCCGGCGACTTCGGCAATCAGCCCCGCGCCTTCGCCCGCCAGCAGCGCGGCAAACAGGCGGCATTGCATCGTCTTGTCCGCCAGCCCGAGCATGTCGCGCACTTGCGCCCCGGTGATATGCGTCGTGCCATCGCTGTCGGACGCGAGATCGGCGTGGCTGATCGCCTGATCCAGGATCGACAATCCGTCGCGCACCGATCCTTCGGCCGCCGCTGCGATCAGCGCCAGCGCTTCGGGATCGGCGCTGACCGCTTCTTTTTGGCAGATCATCGCGAAATGCTGCATCAGCATCGGCGTTTCGATCCGCCGCAGATCAAACCGTTGACACCGCGACAGCACCGTCACCGGCAATTTGTCGACTTCGGTCGTGGCAAACAGGAATTTGACATGCGCCGGCGGCTCTTCAAGGGTTTTGAGCAGTGCGTTGAACGCATTGCGGCTGAGCATGTGCACTTCGTCGATGATATAGATTTTATAGCGTGCCGACACGGCGGCATAGCGCACCGCCTCGATGATTTCGCGCACGTCGTCGACACCGGTGTGGCTGGCGGCGTCCATTTCGATCACATCGATATGGCGCCCTTCGGCAATCGCGCGGCAGGGTTCGCATTGCCCGCAAGTGTCGATCGTCGGGCCGCCCTGGCCATCTGCGCCGATGCAATTCAACGCTTTGGCAATCAGGCGCGCGGTCGAAGTTTTGCCCACCCCGCGAATCCCGGTCATCAAAAATGCATGCGCCAGCCGCCCGCGCCGGATCGCATTGCCCAGCGTCTGGACCATCGCATCCTGCCCGATCAATTCGGCAAATGTCTGCGACCGGTATTTGCGCGCCAGCACGCGATAAGGCTGCGGCGGTTCGGTTGCGGGGGCCTGTGTAGCGATTGGCGCAGATGC
>JAYTHT010000121.1:0-17284 GCA_043732365.1 Novosphingobium sp.
GAACTGCAATCAGCGCAACAGGCCGCAGCCAATACCTGGCAGGACCCGGCGCGCCTGATCGCAGGGCTAAACACGGTAAAGGCCATCGCGGCTAGTCAGACTGGCGAAACGGCCAGCCCGAACGAGCGTATGGCAGCCGTGCGATCCGCCGTAGGCACGGCGGTCGCAAATGCCGTCGGTCAGGCCTTTGCTGCTGGGGAACCCGAATTTGCCGCGCATATCATGGGCGGTTGGGGGGACACATTGGCGCCGGCGACCTATCAGCTGGCGATCGCCAAGTTAGGCCAAGCCAATCAGGCGCAACGCATGGCCTCGATCTTTGGCGATGTGGCAGGCGGCAATCCGCGAACCGCCGTTGTGGACAGCCCGGTTACGCAATCCCCCGGCACGGTCGCAATCGACGCCCCGGCTGGCGCAGCAGTGCATCCGATCGCGGGTGGCACAGTCAGCGCGATCGGGGGTACGCCGAACAACGCGACGGTCGAAATTTTGCACCCTGATGGCAGCACCACAGCCTATGGCGGGCTGGGAATGGCGGCGGCCGCAACTGGCGATCTGGTTACGCCCACGCACGTGATCGGCAGCGCGAGCCCGGTTGTCACGCTTGCCGCAAATACGCCATCGGGCGACGCCATCGATGCCGGCAAGCTGTTGCGCAATGCGGGCGGGGCTGGCGCTGTTATCGGACAGTCCGATACCCCGCGCATTTGGGACATACCGGCATTGCTTGACCGAATTGCCCAGCGCAATGACCTGTCACCTGACGACCAGGCACTTGCCGCCAACTTTGCGCAGCGGCGCATGGCAGCAGACCATATGCAGCAAGCGGCCAACGATGTCAGCGCGGGACGGTCGGTCGTTTCGCTGTTTGCCGCAGCGCCTGACAGCATGAGCCACGCTGCCGATTTGCCACCTGATCTTGCCGGGCAATTGAGCCCCGCCGCACTGGCCCAGGTTGATGGAGCATTGCGCAACGTGGCGCATGCAGCGACCACGCCCACCCCGGACAACCCCTCCGCGCTGCGCCTTGAACTGGAGCAGCGGCAAGCTCCGGGCGTCTTTGCGCAACGCAACCTTGCGCCGTTTATCGGAGAAATCCATCCTGCTGATCTGGCGCAATTGGCATCAGACCAAGGCGCGATCGCAGCAGGATCGTCAGATGCCGGACCGCCAACAAGCAGGTCGGCGATCCTGGACGCGATCGCGCGGCACGAAGTCGTCAATACTGCGACATTGCCCAACGGAGCACTGCCCGGAGTGAAGACCACTGCGGAGACTATGATGCGAATTAATCAAATTGATCCCAGTGACCGCACATTGATAGATAATACTGTTGCTGACGCGATCCAAAGACAATCAGGTCAGTCGTAATACCGGATCGCAAGGTTACGTCGCAAAATTGATGTGCGGCGACCTGGTTATATTTCGATCCCGACAATTTCGTCGACAGAAGTGGTAATAATCTACCACCCCGCTGGCAACCACTTCGATCCAGCCGGATCGGGGACAAGGAGCGACGCATGGCCGACCTTATCACTCCCGATCTTTTGCCCGGCATTGCCGGAAGTGTAGTCAAGAAACGCCTTGTCGACATGGGCGATGGCACATTTGCCGAAATGACAGTCACCACGCTTGCGGCCAGCGCGAATGCTGTGGGCACAGTAAATATCGGTTCGCTCGGTGGTGCGGCGACGTCTGCGAACCAGGCGCTGGGCAATGCGACGCTCGCGGCGCTTTCGGCGCCGTATGCTGTGGCGACGTCGGCGCCCATCGTTGCGACAGTTACCGATACGGCGCAGCACACGCTTGGCCCATTGGCGCCGCAACTTTCGCGGGAAATCTGGCTGACGCTCAACGCCATGGCCGCCGCGTCGGGCACCGCGCAATTATTGCGGTCGACCGATGCGGGCGCGACCAAAGTCGGTTTGACCGCCGGGGGGCAATCGATCGGGTCTTATGCCTTCAGCTCAGCAACCGGTGCGATCGTGAATGAAATCCTGACTGTCGAGACCGACGCAGCCGCAACATATTTCCTGTCAATAGCCCTGACCGCCGGCACTGTCGCGGTTCGGGTGGCGCAATAAGGGAGACACGCCATGGCCGGGTCCGGTGCAGCACTAACGCGGGCGAGCGGTGCCCTTTCGAAAATTCAATCGCTTTCAACCGGCCTCGCTTCGCGAACAACCGGTGCTGACGGAGCATCGCATATTGCATCCAGCGATACCGTGGGCGGTGCGTTGTGGACGACGATGACCGGTTTCGTAAACGCGCTGCTGGGCGGCGCAGTCTCGGCATCAGCGCCCACCCGCGCGCAAATGATCGCCAATCAGATTCCCGCCGCCGTCACAACCATCCAAACCAGTGGTTATGCACTGCCCGGCGATGGTGGCGCTGCGATCTATGTCCGATCCGCAGTTGCCTTGACGGATGGTTCCAGCTTTCAGAGCGCCGAGGGCGCATGGTGGCAAATTGCATTTCAAATCCACATGCACGTTAAAATGTTCGGTGCAGTCGGGGGGAATGCCGCAGGTCCGACCGATGACACTGCGGCCCTTCTCGCCGCCAGCGCATTCATGAAGGCGCACTGTTGGAATGCGGGCGGCAGCACAGACATCAAGATGGCAACCTTGCACCTCGGTGCCGGGCGTTTCAAACTGACCAAATCAGTTGATTTTACGTCAAGCGGGTTTGGCAGTTCGCTCGGGTTCAATGTCGTCGGCGACGGACCTTACAGCACGATCATCTACAGCCATCTGACCGAGGCGTATCCGGTGTTGGACTTCTCGGGAAATTCGCATTCGGCGGCGAAAAACCTGGCAATTTTCCAGCAAGCGGGATGCATGGCCACGGCGGGTTTGGCCCGGCTATCTGTACCACCCGATCCGCTTGGCTACGAGGCCTTCGACGAAGACCTGAACATTCAGATGCTGACGTGCCCCGGCATTGTCAGCACAGTCGATCTGCACAAACTGAACCGGATATGGTCGCAAGGTACTTATGGCGGGGTATTCGGTGGAGGCTCAGGACTTGGTATCGCGTCCAAGTTCCAAACCGTGATTTCGAACAGCGACCTCACGATGCTTCGTCTGAACGATTGCACGTTTCTTGGTGGCCTTCCACTGTATCTGACTGGCTGCAACAGTGTGTTGGCGACTGGTTGCTATATGACCCCAGTGGCGGGATATACTAATCCGATCACGATAGATGGAGGTGTTGCGGCAGGGGTCGTTATCAACCCGGTAATTGGTACTGTTGGCTTGGGTAACTATCAATTCATCGGCTGCCGTACGGAAAATCAGGACAATAGCGGCGCGCGCAATATCATGCATTGCTTCGCCATATCACCGACAAGTACCGGAGTTGGTTCATTCATATATTCTCTTGATATCAGCGGTGTATTTGAAAATACCTCCGCAGCCGGGCAGAGCGCATCATCGTCTATTGTGTACACCAATACCAATGGATCGATTGGTAGCCTCAAAATCAATGGCCAGGCTGGGGGCACCCTTTGCCCGGTATTGAAGTTGACCGGGCCATGCGGGAATACGTCTTATGACATCAAGTGGATGACCGCCATCCCACTGGGAACGGTGTCGGGCAAGACCTCTTCGCGGGTGGATCTGGGTGTTGTTTTCACACCTACCGATTTCAATACCTTGTCGAATGCCGGTATCGGATCGGTCGCTGGAAACTATAACTCTTATGCGCAGAAATCTATTACCGATTGGGCTTTTTCGCCCGCTTCGCCCGCCACAGTAGTCGCGGAATGTGCGGCAGTAAATCTGGCTGTGGTCAATACGGCCTATGTCGGGGGCAGCGGAACGGCCACGGTTAGTTCCGTCACAGTTCCCGCCAACATCCTGCACGTTACGCCTGGCCGGATGCCGCGCTCGCTCGATATCGAACTGCCGATACAGGCAACCGGCGCATATACGCAAACACTATCGCTGATGGTGACGGGTAACGCGGTCGGCGGCGGCACGGTGACAGCAACCATAGCGACTATTGCGCTAACCACCCAGGTGAGCGGCAAGGTGCGCTGTGTCTTGCGCAACATCGCGTCAACGACGGGTCAGCTTGGTTGTTATGCCGAGTTCCTGATGGGAACCCAGTCCGCTGCAGGGGTCAACAACAGCGTTTCGACGCTCGACTGGACGCAGGCGTTCACCGTCAATCTACTCGTCAATTCCGACACTGCCGCAGCGGTTTTGGTTTCGGGTTTTATCACGGGGCTGTTGCGATGATTGGTCCAATTGACGCTGAAAAAAATGCGAAGGAAGACCGTTTGAGCCGTGCAGAATGGATCGCTGCGACTGCGCTTGCCCTGTCGGTGGCGCAGGGCTGCTATGTTGCCGGGGTCGAAACACAGCGTCTCAATGACCATGAAAGGCGCCTGTCCGCGCTTGAATCATCGGAGGTTATGAGCGCGGGCAAGATCGAGACTTTGCTCGTCACAACCACGCGAATTGATGCGAACGTCGCCGCAATTGCTGATCGGGAAAATGAACGCAGAGGCAATAGCAAATGACACACACATTCAGCGATGCGCTGGCGCTCGTGCTTCAAGCCGAGGGCGGCTTTGTCAACAACCCGCGCGATCCGGGCGGAATGACGAATCTCGGTGTCACTGTGCGCGCATGGCAGGCGTGGACTGGCAAGCCCGCAACCGAGGAGGTCATGCGCGCGCTGACACCCGCCATGGTCACGCCATTTTACCAAGACCTCTATTGGAACAAGGTCGCTGGCGACCTACTGCCAATCGCACTGGCTCTGACAGTGTTCGACTGTGGCGTGAACGCTGGTCCTGGCGAAGCGGTCAGGATGCTGCAAGGTATTGTCGGTGCGCCTGCCGATGGGAAGTGCGGCAAGACCACGACCCGCGCGATCGAGACGTATGCGAGCAAAATCGGCCTGGCCAAGCTGATTAACCGGTATTGCGACGCTCGCCGCGATTTTTACGGTCAGCGCATAGCTTTCCCCGTGTTTGGCGAGGGCTGGCTGTCGCGCGTCGATCGCATTGAAAGTGAGGCGCTGTCATGGGCTGGCTGAAACAAGCGATCACCGGGCCCGACAATCAAACTGTCGCGATCGGGCGCCTGATCGGTGTGGCAGTGGCTGTCGTGCTGATCCTTATCTTTCCCACGTTGGCAGTAATTACGACCACGCTCGGCCTGGTCAAAGTCGAAACGTGGTCCGGACTATTTTTCATTCTGCAGACATACATCCCACTGATCGTCGCCTCTGTCGGATTCCTGGTCTGGGGAACAAACAGCACCGAACCGAAACAATCGTCCAAGGAGCTCGACAATGGCTGATGAACTGATCCCGCTGCTATCCGGGTTAGGTAATTACCCCAGGCGGCTTGTCGACAAGGGGGATGGAAGCTGGGCAGAGCGCGTCGATGCGACTTTGTCCATCGGCGCCGCGCCTGTGTCAGCCACCAATGCATTGCCGATGATCGACGCCTATCAGGCGCCTGTGTCAACGACCTGGTCTACCGCAACGACGGCAAATTCAGCTGCGACGTTTGTGACCAATGGCTATGACACAGTCATTGTCAGCCTTGTCGCAAGTGCAGCCTTTGCCGCCGGTGTCGTGGCGTTTGAGGTGTTCGACGGGACAAATTGGTTACCGACAAAGGCGGCCAGCATCCAGAATTACACGACGACGGGTGCCACGATCGTGCCGACTGCCGGCAGTGCGAGCGGATACCAGATCCCCGTCGCTGGCTTTCCACAATTCCGCGTGCGCCTGGCGAGTGCGATGACCGCAGGCACGCTCGGGATCGTGACGATCATCTCATCAGCGCCTGATACTTCCCTGGTCACTGTCGGGCTTGATCCGGCGCAGCCTCTGCCTGGCGGGACGAATACCATTGGCGCCGTCATCCCCGCCTACCTGGCGCCACAGGCATGGAATGGCGCGGCAATCGACATGCGTGCCTATGGTACTGTTACAATTACCTGCACGGTTGCGCCATCTGCCGGAACGGTCTCGGTCTCACCCGACAATGCATCGAACTATATCGGACAAACGCTGGTGGTGAACAATGCGGCGGGGATCACCACGACGCCAAGCATCACCATGGCTGGCGTTTACACGCTTTCGGGTCGCGCCTGGGTCCAGGGGGCCTTTACCGGCGGTACGTGCTTTATTTCGGGAGGCCAATGATATGAGCGATTTTATCGCACGCGGACTGGCCCTTGCCGCTGGCAATAGGGGGATCAGCGCCCTGATGTCGCGAGACGGCGGTCCGATATATCGCTGCATGGAAATCGGGGATTCCGAAATCCAGTTGCTGGGTGATGCGCGCAACAACGTGTTTGGCGTTGCGGACAGCACAGCCCAACTCGCGATGGCTTCAAACGGCGTCCTGCTGCCAATTCGCAATGGGGGCGTTGGAGGACAGCCGTCGCCGGTCGTCGCTGCGCGCTGCATTCGCGATATGCAGCGGCATATGCCTGACGTCGTTGGCCTTGGCGTGGGCACGAACAATTTTGTCATCTTTGGCGACACTAACGGTGACACCAATCCGTTCACCACACTGGCCGCCGACATCGCCACAGTCCATGCCGCCGCAAAAACGATTGGCGCGTTTTTCTATCTGCGCAATATGCCGCCCCGGGCAGTGACAACCGCCGATCTGACGTATGTTGCCCAAGGCAACGCGATCATTGCGGCCTATGCCTCAGCGAACAACATCCCGCTGATCGATGTGTATTCCGTCGTCAATGACCCGGCAAATCCTGGTCACTGGCTGGCAAACTATTCGTCGGACGGCACGCACCCGATCGCCACGGTGTCGTGGCTGATCGCTCAAAAGACTTGGGGCGTGATCTCACCATATCTGGTGAGTTCGGCACGGCAGACAGTGCCGCAGCAGGATGCGGCCAATTTGTTGTTTACGCCGATCACGCTTTATGGGCTGCCTGCGAACACATCTGTGCGGGATGCGCTTTTCCGCAATTATCGCTCGTTCACGCAAAACGGCTATTCATTCACGGCGCCGTGGTGGGTCGGAACAGCGTATACCGGAAACGGTAACGCCCCCACGGTATTGGCCTCGATCGGGGGGTCCAGTGGCGTCAATGGCAACTTGTGGTCTGTAACCGCCAACCCGAATGGTGCTGGTTCAATTGTGATCCAGTCGGCGCAAGGCGGCAAAGCCATTGATGTCACACGCTATCAGGGCCGACGCATTCGTGTGTCGTTCAAGGCCAAGGCCACCGGGTTTAACAACGACAACACCAATGCCTATCTGGCAGCGAATAACGATGTGCCGATCTCGGCCTGGGGTTTGACCTTTGCATGCAAAGACAACAACGGCAACACCATTGGATCGTTGGGCGTTGCCGATCCCATCGATAGCAGTGCATCGCTGGGTCAGGCATCGACGCTATCTTTGCGCACCCAGCTTTTGACGTTTCAGAACGGGTCCAGTCCGGGCGGTTGCTACGACTTTGCACTGTCCCAATTTCACTTTGAGATGAATGTACCGGCGGGTGCAATCGAGCTAAATCCGTCATTCACTATTTCGTTCCTGGCGGGTGCGGTGTCAGCGGTGACAGTCGGTCTGGCTGAATTTGCGGTGGTGGATCAGGGCGCAGCCGAAGTTGCATTGCCCTATCTGCCGATGCAAAACATCGCAAAGCCCTGGATGGATATTACCGCCGCGACAACGCTGACCACCGCACAAATTCTAGCGTGCGGATATTATCGCCTGAATGCAACGGCAGCGACTTTTGCGTTTACGCTGCCTGCCGCCAGTTCGTGCCGGGGCCAGACGTGGACTGGAAAAAAGATCGACAGCAGCGCCAATGCCGTGACGATTGCCCGCGCCGGATCTGACACGATCGATGGGGCGACCACAGCGGTATTGTCCGCGCAGTATGTATCGCTTCGCCTGATCTCGAATGGCTCTGGCTGGGACGTGATTTAGTGGCAGACCCAAATTTGGGTAGCGCGTCGCTCATCACCGATATGTGGCCGTTCAAGGCTGAAAAAACTGCGCCGGACAGCGCCTGCACCGGTCTTATTCTGATGCATGTTGGCTGCGACAATATTCACGGGTCGCTCAAAGCCGCTCTCCGCCTCGTAAAATCCTCGCTCGTGCTCAATATGTACGGCATGGATGATCCCGAATTGTGGACAATCGTCTGGGGCCTGATCCAAAGGCCCGGAATTCTGGTTTAGATCACGCTCGAAAAGTCGAAGGCTGGCAACCCGATCGAAAAGAAGATCCTGAATGCAGCGGGCACAACTGCTTCGGCCGATTTCAACAGCCACATCGCAATCGGCCGAAGCGAAACGCACCAGATCAGCCACACCAAAGGGAGCGTGATCGATGGCGTCCTGGGCTTCCACGGGTCGGTCAACTGGTCGGCAAGCGGCGAAGGCACGTTCGTCCAGACGATTGGCTTAGGTGGTGTCGGGTTCAAATCACAGAATACCACCCTGTCGTATTTCACCGATCGTCCAAGCGTGAATGGATTCCGTGACGAACTGGGGCGTGAACACGCGGTCGCGATGGCCCAGATGGCCAAGGCAAAGATGGCCGCCTGAAACCTTCCAGACGAAAGGAAAGACGATGCTTGATTTCAAAACCCAATATGACGCCGCAACGACCAAGTTAGCCAAGTTCGAAACAGAATTCCTGCCTGCTTGGGGCAAGATCCGCGCGACGGCGCAAGCCTCTCCATACCGGGCGCCCGTAATCGTTTTGGCGAATGTCGCGGGGCGCTACGTGTGACCGGCCTCATCGGCGCTCTGGTGCCTGCCCCACTTTCCCTTGCGCTTAAGGCTGGGCCGTATTTCGCGCTCGTGGCAGTCTCGTTGATGGCCTGGCATTTCGACGCGCGAGCGGTGGCCAACGTCGAAATGATCCGCGCGCAAGCCGCTGCGTTCAAGCAGGCGCAGGCGACAGCAACCCAAATCGCCCAAACCACGCTGCAACACGAACAAGCGGCGTATCAAGTCAAAGCTACGGAGACAAACAGTGCCTATCGAGCCCAACTGGTGGACGCCAGGTCTGCTGCTGATCGCTATAGCGCCACTCACCGGGTGCAGCCCCAGGCTGTTCCAAGTGGTCGCCGCAGCGCCCTTGCCGCCGCCCAGGGTCGCAGTACCAGCGTTCCTGCAATCATGCCCGCCGACGCCGTCGTGGTATCCAGCGGGGACTTGCAAGCCTGCACCGATGCAACCACGTACGCGTTGAATGCGCATAGTTGGGCAACGGCGATCAACCCCTGATCGAAGGTGCCAAGCAAACCAGGGCAGGCCTATGCACCAGGTATGTGCTGGTTGGTGCGGGCGGCCGGAATTGAACCGGCACGGGCAATGCCCAACGGATTTTCTTACCGACTTCGGCTTTCGCCGCCATCGATCGAAATCGATGTTCGTGGTCTGGACTATCCCTTCACCATGCCCTTTACCCAGGGTTTAGGTGCTGCCCGTCTAGTCTCTACACCTTCTTCCAACGGGAGTTCCGTCGGAAGCTTGGCTCGGGATTGCCATTTTAAAGGGTTCCCCGAATTTGAGCAGTTCTGCAGCGCGGATTTCTCCGCGCGCACCCAAGCGATGAATAAACTTAAGTCCGCTGCGTCTACCTGTTCCGCCACGCCCGCACACCATGTGGGTCTATACCGGCAGACGCGATCCGCGCCAAGAGGCTCTTTTCGTCAGAAATTTTAAACCAGGATCAAAGCCCGGCTTCGATTGCCATACGAATTGCATCGGCGCTGGTTCGCACGCCCAGAGCCTTTAGCACTGCTGCGCGATGCAATTTCACCGTGCGCTCGCTCAATTGCAAGTCCCACGCGATCTGTTTGTTGAGCTTGCCTGCTGCGATACATTCAAGAATTTCCCGCTGACGTCGCGGCAGCGCGTCTACTTTTTCTCGGGCGATCGAGGCGCGATCGTTTTGCCCGTCCTGCGCGCCAATCGCGAGTTCGACTTGGGAACCGAGGTAATACTCGATCTCGCCGTCAACATCGAAAATCGGCGCGACCATCACCGCATTGCGGAACGGGGTACCATCTTTTTTGTAATTGAGGATCTCCACCATCACGGGCACTCGCGCCGCGATCCCTACCCGCAACTGTTCGGTCAATTCGATTTCGGTGTCCGCGCCGCGCAAAAATCGGCAATTACGACCAATAATTTCGGCATCGCTATATCCGGTCAATGCGACGAATGCACGATTGCATGCAACAATGGGATTGTCGGGCAGGCGGGGATTGCTCACCACTGCGGCCACGAGACTGTTATCGATCAACACGCTTATTGCCATAACTTCTCCCAACGACAAAGCCAGCGAACGCGCAATTGCCCTTAGGACCATGTTGTCCTCTTGGTGCCGGCGATTGATCCTTATATGAAGATCAGCAAAAACCCAGCCCGTTCGCAAAAATCGTTCAAATGCGTTCAGCCAGGGCCTGTTGCCGGTGGACCTCACATTTTGCGTGGGGGCTGTACAAACAAGGATCGCGGCCAATGAATTACGTGGCGCTCGACATCGATGCCATGGATGATAGCTGCGGCTTCGCGGATGACTTTTCGCCATTGGCGGCGCAAAGTCAGGTGCCCACCAAAGCCCATGTCCCAGAAGACGTGCAGGATGCGATACGGACGTTGCTACGCTGGGCAGGTGAAAACCCTGCGCGCGAGGGTCTGGTCGATACCCCGGCCAGAGTTGGCCGGGCGTGGCGGGAATATTGCGCCGGCTATGCAGAAGATCCGGCAATTCATTTGCGCAGAACTTTCAGTGAAGTGGCAGGTTACGACGAAGTCGTTTTATTGAAGGGTATCCCCTTTCAATCTCATTGCGAACATCATCTCGCACCCATCACTGGAACCGCATCAATTGCCTATCTCCCGCGCAATCGGGTGGTCGGCATTTCAAAGCTTGCCCGGGTGCTGCAGGGTTTTGCTCGCAGGCTTCAAATTCAGGAGCGGCTGACCAGCGAAGTGGCGCAATGCATCTGGGAACATCTGCAGCCGCAAGGGGTCGCGGTGGTCATCGAAGCGCAGCACGGTTGCATGACGGGTCGTGGAGTCATGACTCCTGGCGTGAGCATGGTGACAAGCCGCATGCTTGGCTGTTTTCTGGATGACCCAGGCAGCCGCAAGGAAGTGCTGGCGCTGATGGGGCTGCGATAGAATGCTTCATGTTGCCATTGTCGGCGCCGGGATGGCCGGTTTGTCTTGTGCGGAAACATTGAGCAAAGCCGGGTTCAAAGTAACTCTGTTCGACAAAGGACGCGGCCCAGGCGGACGTATGGCCAGTCGGCGAGTCGAGACCTCGCAAGGAACCGCCCAATTCGATTTTGGCGCGCAATATTTCACCGCGCGCGATGCTTGTTTTGCCGAACAAGTCAGCCGTTGGGAACAAGCTGGCATAGTCGCGCGGTGGCCTGCGGCGCGTGCCGACGCCTTCATCGGCATGCCAACCATGAATGCAATCCTGCGCCATTTGTCCTTGCATCATACCGTGCATTTTTCATCACTGGTTAAAGGTCTTCTGCGGCGCGGCGAGCAATGGCAACTGATCGGTGCGGATTTTAGCGAAGCGGTATTTGATAGTGTCGTGCTTGCACTCCCGGCAGAGCAAACCGCGCCAATCATGACCTTGCATGATTTCAACTTGGCCCTCGCAGCAATCTACGCCCGATCCCAGCCAAGTTGGACCGGCATGTTCGTGTTTTCCGAACCGCTTGTGCACCAAACAGGTATCGTTCGCGACAGCGGAATCATCGCCTGGGCAGCGCGCAACGAAGCAAAGCCAGGCCGATCGGGACCCGAAGGCTGGGTGGTGCAAGCCGGCGCGCGCTGGTCCCTCGAATGCCTTGAACAATCCCCGGAAGACATCGCACCACACCTCTTGGCAGCCCTGAAATCCGAGACTGGGGGCAGCTTGCCAGAGGTGATCGGCCAATCGATCCATCGCTGGCGCTATGGCCTTTCGGCTGGGACCGGCGTCGGCTGCCTGTGGAATGAAACGTTGCGGCTTGGCGCGTGTGGAGACTGGCTAGTTGGTCCGAGCGTCGAATCCGCTTGGATTTCCGGACGCCTGCTTGCTGAGCGGATAATAATGAAACCTTCGCTCACAACGGAATAGCGTTGCGAAAGTAAACGCTGAATGAGAGCTAAAGGCATTCGCGTGCTTGATTGCATTGCCAGACTGCGCAAGGATCGTTTCGGCCAAATCACGGAGCGCGCGGCAATGCCGAACATCAAACTCAAACTTCAAGTGCTGTGCAATGATGCCATTGCGATCGGTCCTGGCAAGGCCGATCTGCTCGATCGCATCATGGTCACCGGCTCGATCTCGGGCGCCGCACGCGAAATGGGTATGAGCTACCGGCGCGCATGGCAACTGGTCGACGTGATGAATCGCTGTTGGCTCGACCGACTAGTCGAAACCAATCCGGGCCGCGCGAGCGGCGGTGCACGCGTGACCGAGTTGGGCGTAAAGGTTCTTCGGCGATATCGCGCGATGCAAAGCAGCATTGAAGTCTGCGCAATTGATAACAGCTGGCACGAAATGGCCGCAGTAATGCGCCACGAACCACTTGCGCATCAGTCCGGCAACACGTCTTTGCCCGATTGAGTCACCGCCCTGCCACACAGTAGCAGGGCTGATCGCCAGTGGTTCACGTTGCAGATAAATCACGCGTGTATCGCGTTTGCTTCTGCTCAAACCAAACTTGCCGAACTCGTTCCCAGTTCCGAAAAATAGCGCGCCATCGCATCGGCGGCTTTGTCGGTCAGGGTGATAAATGCGCGCCGACGATCGGTTTCATCGTCAACCCGCTGCAATAGGCCGACGTCAGTCATCTGCCCAATCCAACGTAGCGCAGTTGTCGGCGGAACCCCCGATGCGATGCATAGCGATGTCACCGAAACGCGAACATGTTCGACCCGCGCCGCGGTCAGGTCCAAAAGCATGTCCCACGCCGGGTCAGCAAACAGGTCTCCCTCAAAAAAGCGCGCGCGCAACTGCCGCTGCCGGATGATCTTGCGCACCAACCGTGGATCGGGAAGAGGCGGGCGCGACGCCCTGACCAGACGATCACTGCCCCCGTCGAATTGAGGATCGAGCTTAGTATCGATTTTTCCAGCATAGCCCGGCTGGCTGTCGAACCGGAATGGACCGGGCACCTCGGTGGTTCCGTGCGACGAAATCTGCTCCAGCTTATGGGCGATCTGGCTGACTTGCTCAGTCAGGCGCAACAGGCTTAGCCGGTCCTCTTCCGACAGTTCACGCACGCGGTTGCCGCTACGAGCCAACACCCGACCCAGCGCGATCACCCGGTCGGCCCGGCTGGGCGTAACCAGAATCTGTGCATCAGACTGATCGAGACACCCGAACACTTCGTCCAGAGATCCCATCGACGTCGACACAACCAGGTGCGACCCGGATTTTGATGCGCGCTCGTCCAGCCGCGACAGCGCAGCCAGTTCGGCGCCGTCGATCACCGGGCAATCGACCAGTACAAGGTCCGGCAGCACCGGCGGATCACCCGGTTCAAGCAATCGCGCCAAATCCGTCGTCTGGGCCACGCGCAACCCAGCGGCCGCCGCATCCTCGGCCATTTCAGCCCGCAGATAGCCGCGATCGGCAAAGATGGAGACAGCCAGGCCAGACCGGCCAGACGTGCCAAATCCCTGCCCCAAACCAGACGCTTGCCCCGAGCCCGGCTCGTCACTCCCGTATTCGAACTGCGATGCCGCTTGGCCCATATCTCGTTCAATCCTTTAACGCAGGAACACGAACAAGAGAGGAACAAACGACTATGAGGTCAACTGCGGATACCTCGAATTTGGATCAAGGCACGATGTCAGCCGGGGTATCATCCCCTACCATCGACCAGATTTCCTCGATTTCCAAATTGCTTACCGCGACGCACCCGGCGGTCCAATCGCCCGCCGGCCGGTCGGACATCCCATTCGGCTGGCCATGGATAAAAATCGCCCCGCCGACATCGCGTCCATGCGCTTGCCCAAACAGCAGATCGCGTGAAGCAGGGTACGACACGTGTAGCGCCAGATGATAGGCACTACCCGCCAACCCGCGATCAATCAGGTAGTGCCCCTCGGGCGTGCGCCCATCGCCAGCAAAATGCTTGGCTCCAACCGGCTCCCAGCCCAGCTGGATACCCCGATAAACGCGCAATGGCATGCCCTGTGCGGAAAATAGCGTCATACGCCGCGCCGCTTTTTCAATTAAAATGCGGTCCGCACCAGGCGCTGGCGCCCAAACCTGAACGCGCGCTGGCGCCCAAGCTTGAACGCGTGCTGGCGCCCGCGCCTGAACGCGCGCCCGCGCCCGCGCCTGACCACCCCACAGCGCCGCGCCAAGCACCAGCGCAAGCCCACAACGACTCACCAACTGACCCCTGGCGCCCACCACGTCAGTCGATGAACGGATCGCGCACCAGGATCGTGTCCTCGCGCTCTGGCGATGTCGAAACCAGCGCCACCGGGGTCTCGATCAATTCCTGCACGCGCTGGATATATTTGATCGCCTGCGCGGGCAGATCGGCCCACGACCGTGCGCCCGCCGTCGTCCCGTGCCACCCGTCCATTTCTTCATAGATCGGCTCGACCGCGGCCTGCTCGGCGGCATGGCTGGGAAAATAGTCGAGCACTTTGCCGTGTAGCCGATACCCGGTGCAGATCCGCACTTTGTCAAACCCGTCGAGCACATCGACTTTGGTCAGCGCGATCCCGGTCACGCCGGAAATAGCGCAAGATTGCCGCACCAGCACCGCATCAAACCAGCCACAACGCCGCTTGCGCCCGGTAACAGTCCCGAATTCATGTCCCCGCTCGCCCAACCGCTGCCCGGTCGCATCGGTCAGCTCGGTTGGAAACGGCCCGGACCCAACGCGCGTCGTATAGGCTTTGACAATGCCCAGCACGAAACCGGTTGCCGCAGGCCCAAGTCCCGAACCCGATGCTGCGGTGCCAGAAACAGTGTTCGACGAAGTGACAAACGGATAAGTCCCGTGATCAACGTCAAGCAACACACCCTGCGCGCCTTCAAACAAAATCCGGGCGCCCGCCTTGCGCACGGTCTGCAACCGCTTCCACACCGGCTCTGCAAATTGCAGAACATACGGCGCAATCTCGCGCAATTCATTCAGCAAGGCCGCCCGATCAACCGGTGGCCGGCCAAACCCGGCGCGCAACGCATCATGATGCGCGCACAGCCGGTCCAGTTGCGCATCCATCGCGTCCAGATGCGCCAGATCGCACACGCGAATCGCGCGGCGCCCGACTTTATCCTCATACGCCGGGCCGATCCCGCGCCCGGTCGTGCCGATCTTGCCCGACCCGGCCGCCGTCTCGCGCAATCCGTCCAGATCGCGGTGCAACGGCAGAATCAGCGGACAATTGTCGGCAATTGCAAAATTTTCAGGGGAAATCTTCACCCCTTGCGCGGTCAGCCTCTCGACTTCAGCTTTTAATGCCCAGGGATCGAGCACCACCCCATTGCCGATAATCGACAACGTGCCGGTCACGATCCCGGACGGCAGCAAACTCAGCTTATAAATCTGGTCCCCGACGACCAGTGTGTGGCCGGCGTTGTGCCCGCCCTGAAACCGCACGACTGCGTCGGCCCGGCTGGCCAGCCAGTCGACGATCTTGCCTTTGCCTTCATCGCCCCATTGGGCGCCGATCACGGTAACATTTGCCATGGATACAGATTATCCCCTGCCGGGTGATCCGCAAGGCGCCCTTCGACAGGACTCGACGCCGCAGATGGAACGGGAAAGCCGGGTGTCCCTGCTTTCGACTATGCGCGGCGCACTACGGGGCATTCAACGGCCAAGTCAAGGCCCCCCAGCCCACTCATCGGACTGCCACCAATCAGACCGCCACCAATCAGACCGCCACCGGCCCACCACCGGTCAACGCATGGCTGCAACCCAATCCTGCGGCATTGTCCCCCTCGGTCAGCGCCGCCACAGTGCGCCACCCGCCCGCGCGCAACCGCGCCGCCACCTCGGCATCGTGCCCCAACGGCAAAAACACGCGATCCTCTTGCGGCTCCGCATCGGCCAGCAAATCGATCAGCGCATCGGGAAACAACGAACACCCGGTCGCCGCCTCACCGCCATTCGGCCCGGCAATCCGATACGTGCCACCCCGCCCCAAAATCCCGCGCACACCTTGCGCATAAACCGTAAAACCAAACCATGACTGGTATTCAAACCCGTGCCGCTCACTGGGATCGAGCGTCAACCGTGCCCGCCCGCCCAACCGCGCGGCAATCTCGCGCAGCGCAGCAATCCGTCCCGCCAACACGCCGCCGCTGTCGAATTGTGCCAGCCGCTCGATCGCGCTGTCAAAATCGCCAGTGGCATACAACAGCGGCACATAGGCCGCCCCGCCCGCATCAACCAACCCGCCCGCGTCCTTGGTATCCAGCTCGCGCCGCACACCCTCGATCGCGTCGGCCGGCAAAGGCAAAGCCCGCGCCGCCAACACGTCCACCAGATCGGGCAGCGTAAAATCCACACTGATCCCGGTTGCACCCGCCGCTGCCAACGCCTCGATCGCCATCGCCACGATCTCACTCGCCGCCGCAACGCTATCGCTGCCGATCACTTCAGCCCCGCATTGCAGCTTTTCGCGCGCCGGATCCAACCCATCGCCGCGGATCAGCATGATTTGCCCGGCATAGCACAGCCGCAAGGGGCGCGCCGCCGCTGCCAGCCGCGACGCCGCAATCCGTCCGATCTGCGGCGTATGATCCCCGCGCAGGATCAACATCCGCAGGCTTTGCGGATCGACAAACCGAAACATCCGCCGCGACCGGATCCCCGCCATCCGCGCGCCCAGCGTTTCGTCAAATTCCACCATCGGCGGCAGCACCCGGTCATACCCGTGCCCGTGCATCACCCCATGCACCGCCCGCATCACCCGGGTCGTGGCCGCCGCTTCACGCGGCAAACGATCCTCCAGGCCCTCGGGCAAAAGGTCGGGCTGGCTATTGCTGATGGCGCTGTTGGTCATGCGCTGGGCCTTTAGCCGGATTGTGCGTGAAAGGGAACGGCTCTGGCGCCTGCCGGTCATCCGATCTGCAGGATATCCTGATCGATAAGCCTAGCGAGCAAACCGGGTAAACACATCTTAATCGCCACCTGCGAAAATACTGCGATGCTGTTTCCCGGCCCCAAACTCAACACGCTATTCGCCAGCCGCTGGAAAGCGCTCGCCTGGGGTGCCGGAGTCCTGCTGACCGCCTATTGCTCGATCCCCAGCCGGGACGAGAGCG
>JAYTHT010000122.1:0-1713 GCA_043732365.1 Novosphingobium sp.
AACGTCATCAAGGCTTTCAAGAAGCACGGCACGACCGCTTCAGCCGCTGGCGGAGACCTCATTTAGAGCGCCGCAAACGCGTGCGTCCGCCGCAAAATAAGCGCGCAAGCGCGGAAAGAGTACAAAGCAGATGGCACGGTTCAGTTTCGTCAAGATTGTGGTCCGCGATCTCACGGCGATGGAGCGGTTCTATACAGAGGGTCTGGGCTTTGCGGTTCAGAACCGGATCGATGCCGACGATTTCTGCGAGGTGATGTTGGCGCAGAAAGAAGGCGCGTTCACGCTGGTGCTGTACCAACATACCGACCAGCGCGCGGTGGGCGGCGGCAATAACTGGGGCCCGCTCGGGTTCATCGTGCGCGACTGCGCGGCCGCTCACGCCGACCTCATTGCAATGGGCGCGCACGAGGTTCGTCCGCCAGCAATTTTCGGCGGCATGACGGTCTCATTCGTCAGCGATCCCGAGGGCCATGAAATCGAATTGCTGCAATTGCCGGCCGCCGCTTGACCGCTGCCTGCGGCGCTGGCCATCATCACACTGTTTGGGGACTGAATTCATGACGATCAAATTCGCGCTTGCAGCGGCTGCGCTGCTGATGGCCGCGCCGGTGTTTGCCCAGGACAAGGCCGCCGCAGCGCCCGCCAACGATTACAACAATCCCGCAAGTTGGCTATGCCGCCCTGGACACGAAGCGGTCTGCACAACCGACCAGCGATCGACCATTGTCCGCGCGAACGGGACGACCAGCACCCGGAAATGGCAGGCAGCGACCAAGCCCAAGGTGGACTGCTTTTATGTGTACCCGACGGTATCGCTCGACCGCTCGCCCAACAGCGACATGATCCCGGGCCCCGAAGAGGCTGCCGTGGTCAACCAGCAGCTTAACCGCTTTGCTTCGCAGTGCCGGATCTATGCGCCGCTTTACCGGCAGGTCACAATTCCGGCGCTGCGCTCGGCAATCACCGGCGCGCCGATGGCGGGGATCGATCGCGAACTTGCCTATACCGACGTGCGCGATGCGTGGCGGTCCTATCTGGCGCACGACAACCATGGCCGGGGCGTCATCCTGATCGGCCACAGCCAGGGATCGGGCGTGCTCAAGCGATTGCTTGCCGAGGAAATCGACGGCAAACCGGTGCAAAAGCAGCTTGTCAGCGCAATGCTGCCCGGCACCAATTTCCTGGTTCCGGCTGGAAAAGTGGTCGGCGGCGATCTCAAATCAATCCCGCTGTGCACCGCCAGTGGCCAGACCGGCTGCGTGATCAGCTATGTCACGTTCCGCGACGAGGCGCCGCCGCCGGCTAACAGCCGGTTCGGCCGAACGCAGGCACCGGGCATGAAGGTGGCGTGCGTCAACCCCGCGGCCATCGGCGGCGGCTCCGGCCCTGCCGATGCTTATTTCCCCGCCCAAGCCAACACGCTGTCGGAACAAGCGCCGACCACCTGGGCTCGCGGCAAGCAAATCACGACGCCTTTTGTCCAGGTGCCGGGTCTTGTCACCGCGCAGTGCATCGACCGCGGCGGCGCTCAATACCTGGCGCTGACAGTCCATCCCAATCCAGCCGACCCTCGTACGGACCAGATCCCTGGCGACATTGTCCAGGGCGGCAAAGTCGCCCTTGATTGGGGCCTGCACCTGATCGACATCAATGCCAATATGGGGGGATTGATCTCCGTCGTGGCGGCCCAGCGGTCCAAATTCTGAATTGCCC
>JAYTHT010000123.1:0-1713 GCA_043732365.1 Novosphingobium sp.
GTGCGTACATTTGCGCATGTGACCGGGCCGGTCACTGCGCTCGGCTATACCCGCGCGCTCAAGGCGGGCCACGGTTATGTTACTTATGGCCCGCTCATCGATCCCGACACCATGTTTGGCGACACGCTCCGGGTCAAACCGGGCGCGTCGTTTTCACTTGGCTTTGGCTTGCAGGCGGTTGGCGGCCTGCGCCATGTGTCGTTGATCAGACAGGGCTATATCGTCAAAACAATCGATTTTCCCGCGTCCGATCAAACCGCCCATCTCGATTTCCCGCTGACCACCGACCGCGCCTGCTGGTATTCGCTGATCGTCGAGGATGCCGGGGGCAGGCGGGCCTATACCGACCCGATCTGGATCGCGCTGGTCAAGCCCTGACCACTGGGGGTCATCCCCTAATTCTCGCTGGGGCACCCAATGTGCCGCAAGACCTTCGGTCGGGCCGTCAGGCGGCCAGCCCGGAGCCTCTGGCGCGTCATGGTATAATGCGCCAGGGCCCCGTGCTGCGGATGCCGCTTTGGAAAATCAGGCGTGGCTTGGCTCGGACGCCGGCTGATGTTGCGCGAATGCTTCGACCAGTTTGGCGCAGAATGCGGGCAGATCTTTGGGAGTGCGGCTGGTGATCAGGCCGCGATCGGCAACGACTTCTTCATCGACCCAGTGGCCGCCAGCATTTTCGATATCGGTCCGGATCGATTTGAATGATGTCAGCTTGCGGCCATTGACCGCGCCCGCCTCGATCAGGATCCATGGCGCGTGGCAGATCGCGGCGACCGGTTTCCGCTGCGCAAAAAAATCGCGGACAAATGCAACGATGTCCTTGCTGGCACGCAATTGGTCTGCGCCGACGCAGCCACCCGGGATGATCAGGGCATCGAATTGGTCCGCCGAAACGTCGCAGATCGCCTTGTCGATCGTATAGGTTGCGCCGGGCTCCACGTCATGGTTGTTGGTTTTCGCGGTGCCCGTTTCCAGGCTGATTACGGTCACAGTACCGCCCGCTGTGATGATAGCGTCACGCGGTTTTGCGAATTCGGGTTCTTCGGTGCCGCGCGGGGCAATTAGAATTGCGATGTTCCGGCCTGCCAGTGTCATGATGAGTCCCTTTTCATTGGTGATGGACCATTAACGCCCGGGAGCTGCGTCGGTTTCAAGCCCGCCGGTTTGATCGTGTATTTTTTCGCGACCGACGCGTGAGCCGGGTTCGGCTTCGTGCCGCCGACAAGCACGATCGCGAGCCGTGTCGCGGGCCCAAGCCGATGGCTCTGGTTCGGTGGCCGAGTGACGAACGAAGGTCGCACCACATTTCTTCGAGCCACGTGCCAAACCCGACGATCCCGATTTCCTTGCCTTGATTTAGACGCTTGTGAATGCGGGAGACCGCAACGAGGCGCGCCGATGTCGCATCAAGCGCTTGCTTGGCCTCCGCTGATGCTGATGCACGGCCCTGCATCGAAACGAGCGAGGCAACCATCGCCATGCCGTCGCCTACGCGGTGGTCTATTATCGCTTGTTGCCATAGCGCGCTTTCAACAATGATTGGAACAAGCGCACAATAACCGCCGGAATTGGAACTTTGGCAAAGTCATTGTCCGGTATCAGACACATCGGTCCAATTTGCTGACGCGCGCAGAGAACCGGGCGTATGGCTCTCTTCAATTCGTTCTTTTTTGGGCGCATCCGGATTCGTCCCGAGCGTGGGGTTCGGGGCCG
>JAYTHT010000124.1:0-5941 GCA_043732365.1 Novosphingobium sp.
ACTGGCGATTCGAGCTTTAAAGTCAGCCAGGGCGAACACCCCGACGCCAGCCTGGCCGGCAGCGCGGGGACAACGCCGCCGCCTGCCGCTGCGCCATCCGCACCGGTAACGGCATTAGGAGCGGCATCAGCCGTTGCACCGGTGGCCAAGGCGCCCGGGCACGAGGCCGCACCTGCAAAACCGGAAGGCGGCGCGGTCGCGGTACAAGTCGGCGCATTTTCCAGCGAAGCCCTGGCGCAAACGGCCTGGTCGCGGCTGACCGCGGCAAACGATCTGCTCAAAGGGCTGAACCATCGCGTGGTCGAGGGCAAAGCCGATATCGGCACAGTCTATCGCCTGCAGGCTCTTGCCGCCGATGGCGGGGCGGCCAGCAGCCTGTGCAGCCATCTGGAGGCCGACGGCGTGAAGTGCCAGGTCAAGCGTTAATACAAAACTGTATCGGGACGAACCTATGAAGCGCCCCTTCAGGGGAGGGGCGGGTGGGGCTTCTCCCCCAACTCCGAGCCATCCGCTTGGCCCAGCCCCTGAAGGGGGTGGGAAAAGCCTCGGTATCGTCGCAACTTGGGATAGGCCATTTTTCCCCCGCCGGGTTACGCAAGGTGCTTGCCTGCGGGGTCATGCTTGCGGCATGTCTGATTAATCATGCTACCGGCAATTTTCGGCCTTTCCGGCCCCGTCCTGACCGCCGAAGAGCGCGCTTTCTTCCGCGACGCCGATCCGGCCGGCTATATCCTGTTTGGCCGCAATGTGGCCGACCGGGCGCAGTTGCGCGCGCTGACAGATGATCTGCGCGCGATCCATGGCCGCGATCATACCTTCATCTGTATCGACCAGGAGGGCGGCCGCGTGGCGCGGATGCAACCGCCGCAATGGGGGCCATATCCGGCTCAAGGCGTGTTCGACCGATTGTATGATCTGGCGCCAATCAGCGCGATAGAGGCGGCACGTGCGAATGCAGAAGCGCTGGGGCTGGACCTGGCGGAGGCCGGGATCACGGTCGATTGCCTGCCTTTACTCGATGTGCGCCAGCCGGGTGCCGATGATGTGATCGGCGATCGCGCGCTGGGTGCAGAGCCTATGCGCGTTGCCGCGCTGGGCCGCGCGGTGTTGGATGGTCTGGCGCGCGCGGGGGTCACCGGCGTGATCAAACATGTGCCCGGGCACGGCCGTGCGACCGCCGACAGCCACAAGGCATTGCCCAAGGTGACCGCCGATATCGCAACGCTTCAAACCGATCTGGCTCCGTTCCGTGCGTTGGCCGATGCAAAAATCGCGATGACCGCGCATGTCTGTTTCACCGCGTGGGATGACACCGCGCCAGCGACGCTGTCCGCGCGGGTGATTGGCGATGTCGTGCGCGGCGCGATCGGGTTTTCCGGGCTGTTGTTGTCCGATGATCTCGACATGGCAGCATTGACCGGCACCATTCCCGAACGCGCGGCGCGCGCCGTGGCGGCGGGCTGCGACCTTGCGCTGAATTGCTGGGCGCGGATCGACGATATGGTCGGGATTGCCGCTGCGCTGGCGCCGATGGTATCGGATAGCGCGACACGGCTGGCGCATGCGCTGGCGGCGACCGATATCGCGCCGATCGATTTGGCCGCGCGTCACGCTTCCCTGCTGGCAAAGCGCGATGCGTTGCTGGCACTGGTGGCATGATCGAGGCCGACACCGAAAACGACTGGTTGCCGATTGCATCAGCGACCGAAGGCGATGGCACGCTCTATCTCGAACTCGATGGCTGGGAAGGGCCGCTCGACTTGCTGCTCGATCTGGCGCGGCGGCGAAAGGTCGATTTGCGGCAGATTTCGATCCTTGATCTGGTCGATCAGTATCTGGTTTATATCAATCGTGCGCATTCACTAGGGCATGAACGGGCACCCGGGCATGAACGGGCACCTGGGCAGGAGCGGGCACCCGGGCATGAACGGGCACCTGGGCAGGAGCGGGCACTGCAGCTGGAACTGGCGGCGGATTACCTCGTGATGGCGGCGTGGCTGGCCTATCTCAAATCGCTGTTGCTGCTGCCGCGCGATCTGGACATTCAGCCGGGCCCGGAGGAACTGGCGCTGCGTCTGCAATTGCGGTTGCAACGGCTGGGCGCGATGCGCGATGTCGCCGCGCAGTTGATGGCGCGTGATCGGCTGGGACGTGATGTCTTTGCCAATGGTCGGCCCGAAGGGATCAGCATCGATCGTAAATCGCGCTGGACTGCGAGTTTGTATGACCTGATCCAGGCCTATGGCGCAATCAAGGTGCGCACCATGCCGGTGGTGCACATGGTCCGGCAACGCCCGGTGATCACGCTGGAGGTTGCGCTCCAACGCCTCGTACGATTGCTCGGCGTGGCACGCGACTGGATCGATTTGCGTGCGCTCTTGCCGCGCATCGTACCCGGCGCCGATCCGCGCCTGACGCGATCGGCGCTGGCGTCGAGTTTTGCCGCCGCGCTCGAACTTGCCAAACAGGGCCGCGCCGAACTGGCGCAGGACGATGTGTTTGGGCCGTTGCGCCTGCGGTGCGCCAGCGCGGATGCGGCATGATCGAAGGGGGCGAGCAAATCGAAGCGGCTGGGCCATACGATGACCTCGTCCGCGCGGTAGAGGCAACGTTGTTTGCGTCCGAAATGCCGCTGTCGCCTGAAGATATCAGCCGGCATCTGGGCGGCGCGGCGGTTGGCGTGGCGCTCGAAATGCTAGCGGCGCATTATGCCGGGCGCGGAGTCGAACTGGTCGAACGCGGTGGACATTGGCATTTTCAGACCGCGCCCGATCTGGCGCATCTTCTGCGCCGCGAACGCGAAGATCCGCGCCGTCTGTCGCGCGCGGTAATCGAAACGCTGGCGATCATCGCCTACCACGAACCGGTCAGCCGCGCCGAAATCGAGGCGATCCGCGGGGTGCAGACTGCGCGGGGGACACTCGACGTGGTGATGGAGGCGGGCTGGGTGCGGATTGCCGGGCGCCGCGAAGGCCCCGGACGCCCGACGATCTATGCCACCACGCCCACGTTCCTTGGGCATTTTGGCCTGGCATCGCGGCGCGATTTGCCGGGGCTGGAGGAATTGCGCGCCGCCGGCCTGCTCGATCCGATCGACGCGGTCTATGCCGCCCTAACCCGGGAACCCGGGTCAGAAACAGACGAATAGCGGCGCCCTTTCGACCGGGCGCGCATTTTGTGCGTCCGTTGCATCTGGTGGTTGAGACCAAAAGCGCCTATCTGGGGGCATCAAAGGAGATTTTCCCATGGGTGGCCTGTCCCTACCGCACCTGATCATTGTTGCCCTCGTTGTCCTCGTCCTGTTTGGCCGTGGCCGGATCTCGGACATGATGGGCGATTTTGGCAAGGGCATCAAAAGCTTCAAGGAAGGCATGGCGGACGAAACCAACCGCCCGGTAACGCCGCCTGCGTCGCAAATCCCGCAGGCACAACCGCCCGTACCGCCCGTCCAGGCGCCCGTGGTGCCCGTGTCCAACGATCACCAGGGGCCGACTGGCGTTGCATGAACCTGATCGCCGGCTGACCTGAACCATGTTCGACATCGCTCCTTCCGAATTTCTGCTCATTGCGATCGTCGCGATCGTGGTGATCGGGCCAAAAGATCTGCCGATGGCGCTGCGCACCGCCGGTCGATGGATCGCACGCGTGCGCCGCGTGTCCAACCATTTCAAATCCGGGATCGAAACCATGATCCGCGAGGCCGAAATGGAAGAGATGGAGCGCAAGTGGCGCGAACAGAATGCCGCGATCATGGCGGACAACCCGCCGGTTGATCCCGCAGCCGTGGTCGATGCCGCAGGCGTCGAGCACCCCCTGCTGGAACACGCAGCAATCGAGCCTGCGGGGATCGAGCCGACTGCGATCGAGCCGACTGGGATCGAGCCGACTGCGATCGAGCAAACGCCAGTCGATCCGTTGATCGCGGCACATGCCCCGACCGAACAGAAACCCGCCCAGATCACGCATCACGACCACCCGGCATGATCAACGATATCGACCAGACGCAGGCGCCGCTGCTCGATCACTTGCTCGAACTGCGCACGCGATTGTTGCGTGCGATTCTGGCACTGTCGATCACGTTTGCGATCTGCCTGTATTTCGCCAACGACATCCTCGGGATTCTGATCATACCGCTGGCGCATGCCTTTCCGCAGGGCACCGGCAAGCTGATTTACACCAAGCTGTACGGCGCTTTCTTCGTTGAAATCAAAGTGGCGCTGTTTGCCGCCACGCTGTTGAGTTTTCCGATCATCGCAAACCAGCTGTGGGCGTTCATCGCGCCTGGGCTGTATGCGCGCGAGAAAAAGGCGTTCCTGCCGTTCCTGATCGCGACTCCGGTGCTGTTTGGCATGGGGTCGAGCCTGGCATATTTCGTGGTCATGCCAACTGCGTTCCGCTGGTTCATCGGGTTTCAGGGCATGCACGGCGGCTTGCAGTTGGAGGCATTGCCGGGGGTCGAGGAATACCTGAACCTGGTAATGCAGTTCATCCTGGCATTCGGCGGCAGCTTTTTGATGCCGGTGCTGCTGATGCTGTTGAACCGCGCGGGTATTTTGACGCGCGGGCAACTGGTGGCGGCGCGGCGCTATGTCATCGTTGCGATTGTCGCACTGGCTGCGCTGATCACTCCGCCCGATGTTGTGTCGCAACTGATGCTGGCCGTGCCGCTGATGATCCTGTTCGAAGGCACGCTGGTCGTCATGCGCTTTGCCGAAGCAAAGGACGCGCGAGAAAAGGACGCTGAGAACAAGGTCGCGGATGCGCCAGCGACCTGATCGGCCGGGTCAAGATTGATTGGACGCCGCGTATGTCAGTGTTTTGTGCCTGATTTCGCCGCCACGGGCTCCGGCTCGGCATCATACGTCTTGCCGCCACCGACCCACGTCTGAAACACTTTGGTCTTGCGGATCGCTTCGGGCATGGCGGTCATCGGGTCGGTGTCGACCAAGATGAAATCGGCGCGCAACCCTGGCGCGATCCGGCCGAATTTCGTTTCGGCAAATCCGGCCCACGCCGCCGCACTGGTATACCCGGTCAAGGCGGTCAGGCGATCAACACGTTCCTGTGGTTGCCAGCCACCAGCGGGAGCACCGGCATCGTCCTGCCGGGTCAGCGCCACGGCCATACCCGTCCACGGATCAGGCCGTTCGACCGGCGTGTCCGATCCGAATGCAAGCACCGCGCCATTGTGTTTCAGGCTGTTCCACGCATAAGCGCCGCGCAGTCGGTCAGGCCCCAGCCGCGCCTCGGCCATCACCCGGTCCAAGGTCTGGTGCGCCGGCTGCATTGATACGACCACGCCGCCCTTTCGCGCGATTTCCGCCACCAGGCCCCAGTTGGCCGGGTCGGTCACTTGCGCCTGCTCGATCCGCCAGCGCCGGTCACCCGAATACGTGTGAGTCAGATCGTTGATCGTGGTCAGCAGCGTGGCATTGGCTTTGTCGCCGATCGCATCCACCGCGACCTGGTACCCATCCATCGCCGCGCGGCTCATCAAATTGCCCAGCTGCGTTTCCGACCACAATGGCGTGCCGCTGGTCCCGCTCTGGTCGGTATACGGCAACTTCAGCCACGCGCCGCGCGACCCCAGCGCGCCGTCGAGCAGCAGTTGCACGCCGCCCATGCGCAACCGATCGGCATAAAGCCACGGCGTCGGCCCGCTGCCACCGATCGCGGCCATCGCCTCGGTACCCATCGCATAAGCCATGATCCGCATATACAAATGGTTGCCATCGCCCGCCCGGCGAAACGCCATCCAGTCGCCCATCGATGTGCCCATGTCGGCAACGGCGGTGATCCCGCGCCTGGCAAAATCCGCCTCTGCGGACGCCAGCGCCAAATCCAGATCGCGCGCCTGGGGTATTGGCACCGCGCGTGCCACCATGTCGGCGGCATGATCGATCAGCACGCCTGCTGGCTGATGATCGGGCAGCCGGTCGAT
>JAYTHT010000125.1:0-1701 GCA_043732365.1 Novosphingobium sp.
TCAAGCTCGCGCGACAAATCATGGCTCAGCTGAAACACCGGATTGAACAACGGGGTTTCAGCGGTCCTCTCGTGCAATTGCGCCAATCGATCGCGCAAGGACTGGACCATTGTCATAGAGCGTACCATTCCTTTTGCGCGCCGTCCGGATGCCGGACGGCGCTTTGCATTCGCGACCACCCGGTCTTACCCACCCAAGGCCGCAGCGTCACGCGCCGCCAGCTCGATCGCGGCTTCATCCGGCTTACCTTTGCCGACAAGCCAGCTGCCCCCGACACACAGTACCGGTCCAGCCGCCAGCCACTCGGGCGCGCTGGCAAGATTGATCCCGCCGGTCGGGCAGAATTTAGCCATGGGGAACGGCGCCGCCAGCGCCGTTAACGCGGGCAAGCCGCCCGAAGTCGCCGCCGGAAAGAATTTGAAATGCGCCAGCCCGAGATCGAGCCCGAGCATGATGTCGGCCGCGTTCGCAGTCCCCGGCAAGAACGGAATGCCCGCCGCAATCGCTGCATTGCCCAGTCCTGGCGTCAGCCCGGGCGATACAATGAATTCGGCGCCGGCATCGATCGCGGCGTTCAGATCATCGGGATTGAGCACCGTGCCCGCGCCGACAATGGCGCCAGGGACACCGCGCATCGCCCGGATGACATCAAGCGCGGCGGGCGTGCGCATCGTCACCTCCAACACGCACAAACCTCCGGCAACGAGTGCACGCGCAATCGGTAGCGCATACGCGACGTCCTCGATCACCAGCACCGGAATGACCGGCGCGGCGCGCATGATGGTTTCAATTGGTTTCATGGCTGTTTCCCGCAACTATTATCGCTGCGGAAATAGCCCCAAACCCCCGCGTGTGCAGCCGCTAACGCGCGGGCCGCATACTTATTTCCTGTGCCCGCTTATTTCCTGTGTCGTCAGGCCGGCAGTTCGGCCAGGTCGTGATATCGCCCGCTGAAAAATAACAAGGGCGTACCGCTGTCGCGCCGGCCCAGCGCCTCAACCGCGCCGACGACGAGGAAATGATCGCCGACTTCGGTCACGCGTTCGACCGTACAATCGATCCAGGCAATCGCGTTTTCCAGCAAAGGCTGGCCCGAAGGTGTGTGACCGTGCGCCAGATCAGCAAACTTGTCATCCGCACGCGCGGCAAAACGGCGGCACAGATCGAGCTGATCGGACCCCAGCACATTGACGCAGAACCGGCCGATGGGTGCAATCTGCGCCCACGATTGCGAACGTTTATCGGGAAAAAACCCGACCAGCGGCGGATCGAGCGAGATCGAAGTGAACGATCCAACCACGAGGCCATGGCGCTGGTTATCTGCGCCCCTGGCGGTGATGACGGCAACGCCGGTCGGATATGCGCCAAGCGCGCTGCGGAAAAGGGCTGTGTCGATCATCCGCGTGTCGTGTCGCCAAGCCTCGTTTTGGTCAACCCGAATTCTAGTCCCGGCCAAAATCTGGTCCGGCCAAAATCCGGACCTGATCCGAACAGCCCCGCGATCTGGCGCGGATCAATCGGACCGGTATTGTTGATTTTCGCGATTGCGTGCCAGAATACGTGGCGCGGTTTCTGGCATCATCACCAGCACCGGCACCACCGCCAGCGCCACCACCGCGATCATTGCGCCAGGTGCCCACACCCCACCAGTCAAAGCGATCGATTTTTGGGCCAGCCACGGGGAAAGGCCACCAAACACCG
>JAYTHT010000126.1:0-5914 GCA_043732365.1 Novosphingobium sp.
CCGCGGTCACGCGTGATTTTGGTACGCGCGCCGCACTGGAGGCAGAACTGGCCAAAGCGGCGACCAGTCAGTTTGGCAGCGGCTGGGCGTGGCTGGCGACATCCGGCGGCAAATTGAAAGTGGTGGCGACATCGAACGCCGATACGCCGCTGGCCATGGGCATGACCCCGCTGCTGGTCGTCGATGTGTGGGAACACGCCTATTACCTCGACGAACAGAACCGCCGTGCCGATTATGTCACTATGGTGATGCCACTACTGGATTGGGCGGGGGCGTCGATGCGGTATACGGCTTGACTGTACGACTTATAAAGTTCTGAATTATAACAGTTAGGGCTTAACCAAGGGTTCGCGTTGGCCCGAACTGGTGGACGCCACTGTGCCGGGCGCCGCAAATAGTCCGCCAAATTAACGCGCGTTCGTGTTGCGGATACTCCTTGGCAGCGGTCTGAATTTACGTATGTTACACATACTAATTCGGACCGCGGCGGTTGACAGCCCCGGCCGCTGAGGGGGGAATCGGTTCGCGTCGTTCAAGCCAAGCCATGGTCCGGCGGTTTGTCCGCAGACAATCTGGCATGGATTGAAACGGAACCGCAGATGCGGTCGGCTGGCGAATGACGGCCACAATCAGGTTGATGCGATAGTCCCCTCTTCGAACAACGGAGAGGAAAATGGCATGACCAGACTTACCAAATCGCCTGCGCTTTGCGCCGGTATCAGCATTTTTGCCGCGACCAACGCGCTAACCACGCCGGCATTTGCGCAGCAGGCGGCACCGCAGCCTGACCCGCAGCCTAAATCCGGCGGTATCGAAGAAATCGTCGTGACCGCCCAGAAACGGTCCAAAAATATCCAGAATGTACCGATCTTGATCTCGGCATTTACTGCCAATGCGTTGAAAGAACGCGCGGTTGGTGATGTGTCACAGCTTTCGGTGCTGTCGCCCAATGTCACATTGAATGCCTCGACGCCGTTTTCGGGCTCTTCGACAGTGCTTGGCGCGTCGATCCGCGGGGTTGGCGCGGCCGATTTTGCATTCAACATCGATTCGGTGGTCGGCGTTTATGTCGATGGCGTCTATCTGGGCCGGTCGATTGGTGCGAACCAGGACTTGCTCGATGTCGATCGCATCGAAGTTTTGAAGGGCCCGCAAGGCACGCTGTTTGGCCGCAACACGATCGGCGGCGCGATCAGTGTGGTCACGCACGATCCGGGCAACCAGCTCCGCTTTATCGGCGATTTCACCACGGGCAGCTATAACCGGATTCAGGCGCGCGCGACGGCGGACATTCTGCTGGCAGACAACCTGACATCATCGATCCCGTCGGCGTGATGAACCGCGAAGGATATCAGTACCGGATTTCATATCCTGGCAGCTATACCACCGATGCCCCCAGCGTATTTGCAGTCGGCCTATATTCCGCAAGCGTCATCGTCGACGTCGATCGAGGCCGGGGTCTATGCCGGGGCGCCCTTGCCAAAGGCGCAGCATTGGAAGGTCAATCTGTCGCCGCACTATGAAATCGATCTGCCCAAGGGCAAAATCGTGTTGCGGGCCGACTGGACTTACTCATCGAGCATGAGGAACGACCCGTTGGGCACGTATTTGATGGACCGCAAGGCCACGCAGATCGTCAATGCCAGCACGACCTGCAAAGCGCCCAGCGGGATGTGGGACCTGACTCTGGGTGGCACCAAGCTGACCAATGAACGCTACATCATCACCGGCCAGTCTAACCAGCCGGCGGGCGTGATCAGCGGCACGTACAACCTTCCGGTGGAATGGTAGGCGCGGCTTGGCGTGAAGTTCTGATGCAATTGGGGGCGGGTCCGGTGGGCCCGCCCCCACTATCTTCCTGCCATGGCTTTCGCGCCGGGCAGATACGTCCGCCCAATCCGCAGCGCGGTGCCGTCGGCCAGTTCGGCGGACCACACGCCCAGCCCATCGTGGCGCAGCCCGGCAATGCCGTCGCGACGCACGATCGTCGAACGGTGCAGGCGAATGAAACACGCCGGATCGAGCCGATCTTCCAGACCCTGAATGGTGTGCAGCATCAGGTATGACCGCGTGGCGACATGCAGCCGTACATAATCGCGTTCGGCGTCGATCCGTTCGATATCGCGCGCGGCCAGCCGGATCAGTTCGCTGCGATGCGGGACCCAGAATTCCTCGATCCACGGGCTGGGCGCGCTAATTGCGCGGCGCGGTTCGACCGGTTCGCCGTCGCGGCGCGCCAATGCGCGTTCGATCGCGCGGACCAGCCGGTCCTCGGCAACCGGTTTCAGCAGATAGTCAACCGCATCGCAATCAAACGCCTCGACCGCGAACTGGTCATGCGCGGTGACAAAAATCACCGCCGGGCCGCCATCTGTCGCCGCCAGCTTGCGCGCCACGGTCAGCCCATCCGCCTCTGGCATGGTCATGTCGAGCAACAGCAGATCGGGGGCGAGCGCCGTGGCCAGCCTTAACGCCTGCGCCCCGTCGCTGGCAGTGCCGACGACATGCAAAGCGGGGATCCGCGCCGCCAGGATCTGCAGCCGTTCGATCGCCAGCGGTTCGTCGTCAACGATCAGCGTGCGCAGCGGGGCCCGTTCGGTCATCGCGAAGTCCTGTCATGACTGGTGAGCGGCCCATTCGTCAGCGGTCCGGTTGTGAGCGGAAACGTCAGCGTGGTCGCATAACCGCCTGCCGCCTGCGTCCCGCTGGCCACATGCGCGTCATTGCCAAACCGCGCCGCCAGCCGGTTGCGCACATTTTCCAGCCCGATGCCGGTGCCTGTTTCGCTGCCGGTCTTGCCCGGGCCATCGTCCGATATGGTCAGCACCAGCCGGTCGCCATCGGCGCGCGCGACGATCCGCACGGTGACCGCGCGGGTCGTGGCGGCGACCGCATATTTGATCGAGTTTTCGACCAGCGGTTGCAGGATCATTCCCGGGACCAGCGCCCCGGCCAACGCATCGGGCACGACAAATGCGGTTTTCAACCGGTCGGGAAAGCGCACTGCCTCGATATCGAGATAATGCCGCTGCAACGCGATTTCGTCGGCCAGCGGGACATCGGCGCCAGGGTCGGCGGCCAGGCTATGACGATAGAAATTCGACATCGTCTGGATCATCCGTTCGGCGGCATCCTCGCGCCGGGTCATGACCAGCGCAGACAGCGAATTGAGCGTGTTGAACAGGAAATGCGGGTTGACCTGATAGCGCAGCGACCGCAGTTCGGCAGCTTTGGCGGCGCGGCGATATTCGCCTTCGCGGCGTTCGGCAGCGCGGACCATTTCGGCATTGCCCAGCGCCAGATACAGCGCGGCCCACGCGATCAGCAGGAAATACCGGCCCAGCGCGACATCGGTCAGTTGCCGCCACAGCCCTTCGTGTTCGACCGGGTTCTGGATCAGCGTGATCGCAGGTGCGTCCTGGTGGGCACCTGCGTTTATCCTCGTGCTTGCCGGCGCATCCGGGTCTGCATCTTCGATATCGACCAGCACGTTGCCCGACACGTCGTGGTGGATGTGGACGCCGGGATGCGGTTTTAATCCACCGGACTGATCGGTCAGGCGCGCGATGAATTGCGCCTCGACCGGGGCAAAGGCCTGTTGATTGACGACCGCAAGCGCAAGCGCGGCGGGCAACATGATCACCAGCGCCGCCGCCAGCCGGACCCCGGTCGGACGGCCGTCAAACCGCCGCAGCAGGGGCCAGGCGAGCATCGTCACGACAATCCCTGCCAGCGTGACCAGCGCGCGGCGCCACATCAGATCGCCAAATTCGCCCAGATCGACCACCAGCGCGCGCATTGTGATCAGCACGAAATAGCATGACCACATCGCCACCGCCGATCCCAGCACCTGGCGCGCAGGCACATGGGGGGTCACAACGAAATCCTCGAAACGGGGCTGACCTGGCGCGCAACACTCATGCCATCGCTGTAAAACGAAACGCCCCGACCGCGCCAGTGCGACGGTCGGGGCCGGTATGGCGTTGGTCGAACGCAGTTTACGCTGGCAGCAACCGCTCTGCCGCGATTTTCCTTTTCCACACCAGCGGGGCCAGTTGGTGCACATTCTGGCCTTCGCTGTCGACCGCAACCGTCACTGGCATGTCCTCGACAGTGAATTCATAGATCGCTTCCATGCCCAGATCGGCAAACCCGACGACTTTGGCCGCCTTGATCGCATGACTGACCAGATAGGCGGCGCCGCCCACCGCCATCAGATAGGCCGATTTGTGGTTGGCGATCGATTGGGTCGCGGCCACCCCGCGTTCGGATTTACCAACGCTGGCGAGCAGTCCCTGACCGAGCATCATGTCCATGAACCCGTCCATGCGCGTCGCCGTCGTCGGCCCGGCGGGGCCGACGATTTCGTCGCGCACCGGATCGACCGGGCCGACGTAATAAATCACCCGGCCTTTGAAATCGACCGGCAGGGGCTCGCCTTTGGCCAGCATGTCCTTGATCCGTTTGTGCGCGGCATCGCGCCCGGTCAGCATTTTGCCATTCAGCAGCAGGCGATCGCCCTGTTTCCAGGTCTGCACGTCGGCAGCGGTCAGGGTGTCGAGATCGACGCGTTTGGCCAGCGGATCGGCGGCCCACTGCACATCGGGCCATTCGTCCAGCTTTGGCGGTTCGAGATAGACCGGCCCCGACCCATCCAGCACGAAATGCGCATGGCGGGTCGCGGCGCAATTGGGGATCATCGCCACCGGCTTGCCCGCGGCATGACACGGCGCATCCATGATTTTCACATCGAGGATGGTCGACAGCCCGCCCAGCCCTTGCGCGCCAATCCCCAGCGCGTTGACCTTGTCAAAGATTTCAATACGCAGCCGCTCAATGTCGGTTTGGGGACCGCGCAATTTCAGCGTGGCCATGTCAATCGGTTCCATCAGCGCCTGTTTCGCCAGCAGTACGCAATGTTCTGCGGTTCCGCCGATGCCGATGCCCAACATGCCGGGCGGACACCAGCCAGCACCCATTTGCGGCAACATGTCCACGACCCAGTCGACAATCGAATCGCTGGGGTTCATCATTTTGAGCTTCGACTTGTTTTCGCTGCCGCCACCTTTGGCCGCGACATCGACTGATACTGTATTGCCGCGCACCATTTCGACATGCAGCACGCATGGTGTGTTGTCGCGGGTGTTGCGGCGGGTAAACGCCGGGTCGGCCAGGACCGAGGCGCGCAGTTTGTTATCGGGGTTCAGATATGCGCGGCGCACGCCTTCGTCGACCACGTCCTGCAGGCTTTCATCGCCGGCCAGCCGGCAATTCTGGCCCCATTTGATGAACACATTGACGATGCCGGTGTCCTGGCAGATCGGACGATGGCCCTGCGCACACATCCTGCTGTTGGTCAGGATTTGCGCGATTGCGTCCTTGGCGGCGGGACCCTGTTCGGCCTGGTAGGCATCGCCGAGCGCGCGGATGTAATCCATCGGGTGGAAATAGCTGATGTATTGCAACGCGTCGGCGACGCTGTCGATCAGGTCCGCCTCGTTGATCGTGACCATGTCTGTCATCAGATTTCACCTTTCGGTTGGCCCAGATCCACGGACTTGGGGGGGCGGGCCGGCGCCGGTTTCCCGAAACTCGCTCTTTCGCGAGTTTCGAAACCAGACTCGATCAAGCCAGATGCCCATACGCGTCGACGCACGACATGCAAATGACTTGGCGCGGTCAAAGCGATAATCTAGAGCCTTGGCCAAGGTAGGGGGCGCGATCGCGCCGGGACATCAGCTAGTGAGGGAATTCATGGCCTTGGTGGAAGAACGCGCAGGAAACGCTACCGCGCGCCGCGCAATGATCGAAAGCCAGCTGCGAGTAAGCGGCGTCAACGACCTGACCATTCTGGGCGCATTTTCAGCGTTGACGCGTGAAAATTATGTGCCCGAAGCCGCGCGCACGGTCGCGT